>JAHIJU010000440.1 GCA_018898235.1 Actinomycetota bacterium
CCTGCTCGAGCAGCATGCCGACGAGATCGACTTCTCGGCCGTCACCGTCAAGGGCCCGATGGTCGAGGGGACCCGCTACGAGGCGGAACGGTCGATCGACCCGCTGGTGGGTCTCGAGCTCGTGCGGCGGGGCGGGTTGCGGGTGGCCAAGCTGCGGCACGCCGTATGGCTCGGTGAGGACGGCTGGGTGATCGACGAGTTCCTGGGCGCGAACGCGCCGCTGATGATCGCCGAGGTCGAACGCGGTGGACCCGTGACCAACCTGGCGATCCCCTCGTTCTGCGTGACCGAGGTGACGGCCGACCCGCGGATGTCGAACGACGCACTGGCCCGCACGCCGTTCTCGCAGTGGGCGGACTCCTACGCCGCGCAGCTGGCGGCGGACGGTCCCACGTTCCTCGGCGGGCTGGGCGTCAACCGCATGCAGGCCTGACCGCCGCGCCCGTCTAGGCTCGAGGGTGATGGTCCGCACGCGCACCGCAGTCCCGCACCCTCGCAGGTGGCCGCTCCGGCTCGCCCTGGCGCTGGCGGCGCTCGCGGTCTGCCTCGTCTTCGGCATCACGACGGCGACGGCCCGGGGATCCCTCGGACCCCATGAAGCACGGTTCGACGTCACCACCGACTCGACGATCACGGTCGACGTGGGACCGCTCGGCACCCTGCAGCTGGCCTCGCCGGCGCCGCTGGGGCTGGGCGTGCGGGCGACCGTCGGTGAGATCCCGCGAGGGGTCACCGACCTGTCCCAGGCCGCCACGCTGCAGGCGCTGGGGCAGGACCTCGACCAGTACATCGCCTTCTTCTCGGGCACGCGCGCGACGATCCACCAGGTGCTGCTGGCGCTCGCCGAGGACGCCGCCCGGCGCACGGCCGGTGCGCTCCTGGTCCTCGCAGCCGCCGGGTTCGGGCTGCGCGCGTTGCTCGGGCGTCGCCGGCGCGGTGAGCTCGGGCAGGCGCTGGCCCCGCACACCCACCAGATCGTCGGGTCGGGCCTGGTAGCGGTGCTCGTCGTGACTGTCGTCACGGCGTCGCTGAACCCGGCGACATCGGCGACGACCGAGTCGGTGGCCGTCTCGTCGGTCTTCGACGGCACACCGCTCGAAGGGGCCCGGATCACAGGCCGGCTCGGCGGGATCGTCGACACCTACTCGGGCCAGATCCTGGCCGCCTACCGCACGAACGAGGAGTTCTACGCCTCGGCGACCTCGTCGTTGACCGCTGCGTGGGCGCACTGGCAGCGCAGCGGCGAACCCCTGGTCGGTCCGACGGCCACCGCCGGTGCGACCGCAGCGCCCGATCCGGCCGCCTCGCCGCAGCCGTCCTCGTCCACCACGACGGCGACCACGCTGCTGCCGACCACGGAGCCCGTCACGATGGTCCTGGTCTCGGACCTGCACTGCAACGTCGGGATGGCCCCGGTGATCCGCGAGCTCGTCGAGCTGTCGGGTGCCCAGCTCGTGGTCGATGCCGGGGACACGACGATCAACGGGACGAGCGTCGAGGAGCAGTGCGTGCGGACCTTCGCCGACGCCGTGCCCGACGGGGTCCGGCTGGTCGCCGTCGCCGGCAACCACGACTCGTCCGTCACCGAGGCGGCCTACGCCAAGGCCGGTGCCATCGTGCTGGCCGGCGGCGTGCAGACCATCGACGGGATCCGGTTCTTCGGTGACGCCGACCCGAACCAGACGCTCTTCGGCCAGTCGGCGAGCACGCGCACCGAGACCGAGACCGAGGCGGGGGACCGGATCGCCCAGGACGTGTGCGACGCCGACGACGTGGACGTCCTGCTCATCCACAACCCGCGGGTCGGCCGGGCGGCGCTCGACACCGGTTGTGTGCCGGCGGTGCTGTCGGGCCACCTGCACACCCGGACCGATCCGGTGCAGGTGGGTGACGGCGTCCGGTACATCTCGTCCAGCACGGCCGGAGCCCAGGCGGGGCAGCCGACCCTCGGCCCGCTGCACGGCACCGCCGAGCTCACCGTGCTGCGGTGGAACCCGAGCACCCGGGCGTTCATCTCGTGGCAGCTGGTCACGGTCTCGACCGACGCGACCGCCAGGGTCGCCGACCCCCAGGTGTGGCCGACCATCGCGGCCACGACCCCGCAGGCCTCGGCGACGCCGACGCCCGAGCCGTCGGGCGGGGACTGAGCAGGGCATCGGTAGAGTTGCCCGAGTGAATGACGTCCAGACTGCCAGCCCCGCCGACGAGGTCCCCTTCCGCTACACGGCCGGGCTCGCCGCACAGATCGAGCGGCGCTGGCAGGACGAGTGGGACCGGCGCGGCACGTTCTTCACGCCCAACCCGAGCGGTCCGCTGACCGACGGCGAGGGGCGGCACGCGGACCCGGCCAAACCGGCGTTCTTCGTCATGGACATGTTCCCGTACCCCTCCGGCGCGGGTCTGCACGTGGGTCACCCGCTGGGGTACATCGCCACCGACGTGGTCGGCCGGTTCCGCCGCATGTGCGGGGACAACGTGCTGCACGCGCTGGCCTTCGACGCGTTCGGGCTGCCGGCCGAGCAGCATGCGATCGCCACCGGGCAGCACCCGCGGGGCAACACCGAGGCGAACATCGCGATCATGCAGCGTCAGCTGCGCCGGCTGGGCCTGGCACTCGACCCGCGCCGGTCGTTCGCCACCATCGACGACTCCTACGTGCGCTGGACGCAGTGGATCTTCCTGCAGATCTTCAACGCCTGGTACGACGGCGACGCCGTACGCCCGGACGGCGGCGTGGGACGGGCCCGTCCGATCGGCGAGCTCGAGGCCGAGCTGGCCGCGGGGACCCGGCCGGTGCCCGCCGGGATCGACGGCGTCCAGGCCGGCGCCGCCTGGGCCGACCTGGACCGGGTGGCCCGTCGCCGCGTGCTGGACGCGCACCGCCTGGCGTACCTGGCCGACACCCCGGTGAACTGGGCGCCGGGCCTAGGCACGGTCCTGGCCAACGAGGAGGTCACGGCCGACGGCCGCTCCGAACGTGGCAACGTGCCGGTGTTCAAGCGGAACCTGCGCCAGTGGAACATGCGGATCACCGCCTACGCCGACCGGCTGACCGACGACCTGGACGGCATCGACTGGCCGGAGAAGGTGCGCTCGATGCAGCGGCACTGGATCGGCCGCTCCACGGGTGCCACCGTGCGCTTCGACGTGGTCGGCGGTGAGCTGCTCGAGGTCTTCACCACCCGTCCGGACACGTTGTTCGGGGCCACGTTCATGGTCGTCGCCCCCGAGCACCCGCTGCTGGACGAGGTCCCGGCCGCCTGGCCGGACGGCACCCGCGAGGCGTGGACCGGCGGGCACGGGACGCCGACTGCGGCAGTGGCCGCCTATCGCCGGTACGCGGCGGGCCGCACGGCCGTCGAGCGCCAGGCCGACGCGGGCCGGAAGACGGGCGTGTTCACCGGGCACCTGGCCGTCAACCCGGTGACCGGGCAGACGCTGCCGGTGTTCACCGCCGACTACGTGCTCATGGGCTACGGCACCGGAGCCATCATGGCGGTGCCCGGGGGCGACGAGCGGGACTACGACTTCGCGACCACCTTCGAGCTGCCGGTGGTCTACACCGTCGCGGGGGAGGGTGACGGCGCGCGCACCGGTGACGGCGCGATCATCAACTCGGCCAACGACGACCTCGTCCTCGACGGTCTGGACGTGCCGACGGCCAAGGCCGCGATGATCGCCTGGCTGGCGGCCCGGGGCGTCGGTGAGGAGACCACCACCTACCGGCTGCGCGACTGGCTGTTCAGCCGGCAGCGCTACTGGGGCGAGCCCTTCCCGGTGGTCTACGACCAGGACGACCAGCCGATCGCGCTGCCGGACTCCGCGCTGCCGGTCACGCTGCCCGAGGTGCCGGACTTCAGTCCGCGCACCTACGCCCCGGACGACGCGGACTCCAGCCCGGAGGCGCCGCTGGGCCGCAACGACGAGTGGGTGCACGTCACGCTCGACCTGGGCGACGGCCCGAAGCAGTACCGCCGGGACACGAACACGATGCCGAACTGGGCCGGGTCGTGCTGGTACCACCTGCGCTACCTGGATCAGGTGTCCCCGGACGTGCTGGTGGACCCGGACCTGGACCGCTACTGGCTCGGCCCGGGCCACGGCACCCAGCCGCCCGGTTCGGTGGGCGGGGTGGACCTGTACGTCGGCGGCGTCGAGCACGCCGTGCTGCACCTGCTGTACGCCCGGTTCTGGCACAAGGTGCTCTACGACCTGGGCTACGTCTCCAGCGCCGAGCCGTTCCACAAGCTGTTCAACCAGGGCTACATCCAGGCGTACGCCTACACCGACTCCCGCGGCGTCTACGTGCCCGCCGATGAGGTGGCGGAGGACGCGTCCGCCCCGGAGGGCTACGCCTGGCACGGCGAGGCGGTGCACCGCGAGTACGGGAAGATGGGCAAGTCGCTGAAGAACGTGGTGACGCCCGACGACATGTACTCCGCCTACGGTGCGGACACGCTGCGGGTCTACGAGATGTCGATGGGCCCGCTGGACCTGTCCCGGCCGTGGGACACGCGGTCGGTGGTCGGCTCGCAGCGGTTCCTGCAGCGGCTGTGGCGCAATGTCGTCGATGAGCGCACCGGTGAGCTGGTCGTGGTCGACGACGCGCCGGACGAGGCGACGCTGCGGGTGCTGCACGCCACGATCGCCGGGGTGCGGGCCGATATGGAGGCGATGCGCGAGAACACGGCGATCGCCAAGCTCATCGTGCTCAACAACCATCTGACGACCCTCGACCGGGTGCCGCGCGCGGTGCTGGAACCGCTCGTGCTGATGACCGCGCCCATCGCGCCGCACATCGCCGAGGAGCTGTGGTCGCGGCTGGGGCATGAGCGCTCGCTGATCGACGCGCCCTTCCCGGTGGCCGACGAGACGTACCTGGTGGCCGAGACGGTGACCTGCGTGCTGCAGGTCGCGGGCAAGGTGCGCGGGCGCGCCGAGGTCGGACCGCAGAGCGGGGACGACGAGCTGACCGCGCTCGCGCTGGCCGATGCCGGCGTCCAGCGTGCGCTGGCCGGTCGCGCCGTCCGCAAGGTCATCGTGCGCGCGCCGCACCTGGTCAACGTGGTGCCGGCCTGAGCCGTCGGAAGCCCGCGGTGGTCCGGCGGGTCGCGGTGGTGACGGACTCGACGGCATGCCTGCCGTCGGGGCTCGCGCGCAGCCACCAGGTGTCGGTGGTGCCGCTCGACGTCGTCGTCGACGGCGCTCGCAGCCTGGACGGTGAGCTCGCGCCGGCCGATCTGCTCGCGGCGCTCGAAAGCGGGGCCCGGGTCTCGACGTCGCAGCCACCGCCGGCCGCCTTCGCCGCGGTGTACGCGCGCGCGGTGGCCGACGGCGCGACGGACATCGTGTCCGTGCACCTGTCGGGCGGGTTGTCCGGGACGGTGTCAGCCGCACGCGCCGCCGCAGCCGCGTGCGAGGTCCCGGTGGTGGTGGTGGACAGCGGGTCGGCGGCGATGGGCCTGGGCTTCGCCGTGCTGGCTGCGGCTCGGGCAGCACGGGCCGAGCCGGTGGGTGCGCCGGCGGCCCGTCCGCGGTGGCGGCGGTGGCGACGGGTGCCCGCGCCGGTCGCGCGGCCGGTCCCGACGCCCGAGGAGATCGCGGAGTTGGCCGCCCGGACGGCGACCGCCGGTTCGGTCTGGTTCCTGGTCGACTCGCTGGACCATCTGCGACGCGGTGGCCGGCTGTCTGCTGCCTCGGCCGTGCTGGGCACCCTGCTGGCGCTGCACCCCTTGCTCACCCTCACCGGCGGTCGTCTGACGGTGGCGGCGAAGGTGCGGACCCGCCGGGCGGCCCGGGCCCGTCTGGAGCAGCTCGCGGTCGACGCGGTGCTGGCCCGCGGCTCGGCGAGAGTGGCCGTGCACCACCTGGGCCGCGAGGCCGATGCGTGCGACCTCGCCGACTCGATCGTGGCCCGCACGCAGGAGTGTGTGGTCGAGGTGGTGGTGGCGCCCGCGGGTGCGGTGCTGGCCGCCCACGTCGGTCCCGGTCTGCTGGCCGTGGTCGTGACCGGGCTCGCGGCCGAGCAACCGTCCGGTGGGCCGGCCATCGACCCGACCTCAGCCCCGGGATCGATCGACCTGCCCTCCTTCGGTCGATCGGCGGAGCGCCGCCGCTCGTAGCGTCCGGGTGTGCCCCCCGATGCGCGTGCCCGCAGCCGACAGCGGCTCGACGCCATCGCGGCCCCGGCCGGCACCCGACCCGCTGAGGAGTCGTCACAGCCGGTCTCGGCGCCGGTCCCGCCGCCGTGGCCTTCGGTCGACCCGGCCGTGCCGGGCGCGGGCGTCGGACGGTCCGGGGGTGCCTCACCGACCGTCGGGGCCCTGCGCGCCGCGTCGACCGCCTACGCGGCGCGCCACGGCACGGAGCACCTGCGCCGGGCGACGGGAGCCCGTAGCGGCCCGCGGTGGTCGGTCCCGCGCGCGCTGGCGGGCGTCGCGCTGTCGGTGGTGCTCCTGGTCGCGGGGGTCGTGGCCCTGCGGAGCCAGGCTCTCGCCGCGGGGACACCCGTCACGCTCGGTACCCCGGCGCCTGCGGGTACCACCGCGGCGACAGCGGGCGTCGTGGTGGTGCACGTCGTCGGCGCGGTCGCGGCGCCGGGTGTCGTCCGGCTCGCCGCAGGTGCGCGGCTGCTCGACGCCGTGGCTGCCGCCGGCGGCAGCGCACCCGATGCCGACCTCTCGGCCGTCAACCTGGCCCGGGTGCTGGTGGACGGTGAGCAGGTCGTCGTGCCGGTGCTCGGCCAGCAGACGTCGCCCGCGGCCACCGGGGCAGCCGTCCCGGGTGACGATCGTCTCGATCTCAACTCGGCGAGCCTGGCTCAGCTCGACGAGCTGCCCGGGGTGGGCCCCGTCCTCGCCCAGCGGATCGTCGACCGGCGGCCGTTCACCGCCGTCGACGAGCTCGACGAGGTCTCCGGGATCGGATCGGCCCTGCTCGAGCGGCTGCGGCCGAAGGTCAGGGTCTAGGTGCCCGGCCCCGATCTGCGCCTGTTGGCCCCGGCTTCGCTGGCCTGGGGTGCGGCCTGGCTGCTGATCCGCCTCGACCCGGCAGGCGTCGCGCGGATCGCCGCGGCGCTCGGGGCGGCCGCTCTGCTCCTGCTGCTGGTGCCCTCGGGCGCCCCCGGGAGCAGACGCGGGTGGCGCGGTGCGGGGGCGCTCGCGGTCGGTGTGGCAGCGGCCGTGCTGGCGGCCGGCGCGGTCCAGCTGCACGCGCGGACGGCCGGACCTTTCGGGGCGGCCGTGGCGGCGCACGGGACGGTCGTGGTCGAGGGATCGCTGCAGAGCGCGCCCCGGACTGCGCAGGAGGGCTGCCTCTACCTGGTCGACGTCCACCGGGTGGTGTTCGCCGGGCACTCGGCCAGGGCGGCCGCCCCGGTGCAGATCCTCGGTCCGTGCGCCGACCTGGCAGCGGGGGCGACGGTCCGGGTCGGCGGCCGACTCACGCCTCCTGCGTCACCCGGACGGGCGGCAGCCGTGCTCCGCGCGAGCCAGGGGCTCGAGCAGGTGCGGGCGCCGACGGGTGCCGCGGCGGTGGCAGCCGGGGTCCGCGCCGCGGCGGGCCGGGCCGGGCGGACGGTGCCGGGTGAGGCCGGGACCCTGCTCCCCGCGATCGCGTGGGGCGACACCTCGCGGCTCTCGGAGGATCTGGTCGCGGCGATGCGGACCGCGGGGCTCACCCATGTCACCGCGGTGTCGGGCGCCCACTTCGCGCTGGTCTCGGCGCTCGTGCTGCTGGCCGGTGCCGCCGTCCGCCTGCCGCGCTGGGCCCGCGCGGCGCTCACCGCGGTGGTGGCTGCCGGGCTCGTGGTGCTCGTGGGCCCGGAGCCGAGCGTCCTGCGGGCCGCGGTGATGGGTGCCGTCTCGGTCGTGGGCCTGCTCGTCGGTCGTCCGTCGGCCGGTCCGGCGGCGCTGGCGACCGCGGTCGTCGGGCTGCTGCTGGCCGATCCGTGGCTGGCCGTCGAACCGGGGTTCGTCCTGTCGGTCGCCGCGACGGCGGGGATCGTGCTGGTGGTGCCGACGCTGGTGGTGCGCTGGTCGCCGGTGATCGGGCGCGCGACCGCGACGCTGCTCGGGGTACCGCTGGTCGCCCAGCTCGTCTGCGCACCGCTGCTGATCGCGTTCAGCCCGAACGTCGCCACCTGGGCCGTGGTGGCGAACCTCGCCGTCGCACCCGCGATCGGGCCGGCGACGATCCTCGGCCTGGTCAGCGCCGTGCTGGCACCCGGCTGGCCCGCGGGCGCCGCCGTGGCGGCCCAGGTGGCCGGAGCGGCGTGCTGGTGGGTGGTCACCGTCGCCCACCTGACCGCGGCCGCGCCCGCCGCCGGGCTCGCGTGGTGGCCAGGGGTGGTCGGTGGCCTGCTGCTGGCCGGGACCGGCATCGGGCTGCTCGGCCTGCTGCTGCGCGGCGCACCCGATCCGCATGGCACCCTGGACGGGTGCCCGGACCCCGACGACCCACCCGCCGCGAGCAGACCAACGCCGTGACGTGGCAGGAGGCGGAGCCGGCGCCCGTCGTCCTGATCCGTGGCGGCGAGGACCTGTTCGCCGAACGCGCCGTCGCGCGCATCGTCGCAGCCGTCCGGGCGCAGGACCCGACGGTCGAGGTCGTGAGCCTGGAGGCCGCCGACTACGGCACCGGGATGCTGGCCGTGGCGACCAGCCCGTCGCTGTTCGCCGAGGCCAAGGTCGTCCTGCTGACCGGTCTCGAGCACGGTTCCGACCAGGCGCTCGCCGATGCCCGTGCCTACCTCGACCGACCTGCGCCCGGTGTGGTGGTGCTGCTGCGGCACGGCGGGGGTGCGCGCGGCCGGGCGCTGCTCGACGCGTGCCGCGACCTGCCGACCGTGGCGGTCGACACCATCAAGTCCGACGGCGACAAGACCGCGTTCGTGACCTCGGAGCTGCGCACCGCGGGCCGGCGCGCCGAGCCGCGGGCGGTGCGTGCCCTGGTCGACGCCGTCGGCAGCGACCTGCGTGAGCTCGCCTCCGCATGCGCCCAGCTGGTCGCCGACACCGAGGGGTTGATCGGGGTCGAGACGGTCCAGCGGTACTACGCGGGACGGGTCGAGGCGACCGGCTTCCAGGTGGCGGATGCTGCGGTGGCGGCCGACGCCGGGACGGCGGTCGCGCTGCTGCGGCACGCCTTCGCGACGGGGGTCGACCCGGTACCGCTCGTGGCCGCCCTCGCGATGAAGCTGCGCGTGCTGGCCAAGGTGGCTGCCACCCGGGGCCGTGGCTCCGGCGCGGCGCGCGAGCTCGGGCTGGCCCCCTGGCAGGTCGACCGGGCGCTCACCGAGCTGCGGCACTGGACGCCCGAGGGGCTCGCCGTGGCCATCGGCGCCGTTGCCGAGGCAGACGCCCAGGTCAAGGGCGAGAGCCGGGACCGCGCGTACGCGGTGGAGCGGGCAGTGATCAGGGTGGCCCAGGCAGCGGGCCGCTGATCCGTGGGCGCCTTCGGCCGTAGTCCGGCTAGAGCAACGGCATGGTGACGGCGGGCCCGAGCGCATCGCCCTGGAGCAGGCCGAAGCCGAGCTTGGCGCAGTGCGAGACCAGCTCGGGCGTCTCGACCCGCTCGGCGATCAGCCGGGCGCCGAAGCCGCCACCGATCTCCAGCAGCCGCTCGCCCTGGGCCAGCAGGTCGCGACAGTCGATCTTGACGAAGTCGGCATGGGGCAGCATCGCGATCTGGTCCGGCGTGGCCGAGAAGTCGTCGATCGCGATGCGATAGCCGCGGGCCCGCAGCCGGCGCAGACCGAGCACGACGCCCTCGTCACCGGGGACGGACTCGACGATCTCCAGCACCAGTCGGTCGAGGTGCTCGGGGAGCGGGCGGTCGCGCACCAGGAACGAGCGGGTCACGTTGACGAACACCAGGGTGTCCGAGCCGGCCGCGCGCCCCGTCTCCTCGAACACCGAACGGAGCACGGAGGCCGAGGCGATGTCCTGACGCTCGGCCCGCCACAGGTCGACGCCGGCGGGGCGTCCGACGCGGGAGCGATAGAGGTACTCGTGCCCGAGCAGGACGCCGGCGGTGGTCCAGATGGGCTGGCGCGCGACCGGTGGACGCTGGGTCGGGACCCGGGGCAGGTAGGTCGTGGCGCTCACATCCGATGAGAGGGGGGAGTCAGAGGGGCCATGACGCCACGGCGCCGAGGCTGTCGGCGGTTCACCCGATCGGCTCATCGCACTGACCCTGGTCCCGTTGCGTTCCTGTGGTGGCGCACGGTCAGAACCCGGCCCGGGGCGCCAGGGGCTGGTCGACCAGGTCGGCCCGCTGCAACAGGTTGCCCTGGAACAGGGTGAGGCCGAGCTCGCGGGCGTAGGCGAGCTGGTCGGGCCGCTCGACGAACTCCCCGATCAGCGTGGCGCCGCAGGACCGGGCGACGCGCACCACCGGATGGCCCTCGACGTCGAGGTCCCGGACGTCGATCTTGACGTAGTCGATCAAGGGGAGCAGCCGACGCTCGCCGGGGCGGTCCGAGAACGACGGCAGTGCGACGCGAAAGCCCCGCCGACGCAGCCGTTCGACCCCGATGATGATCGCGGTGTCGATCTGCAGACCGCGAGGGAGCACGAGCACGAGGCGGTCGGGCCGGTCCGGCAGCCGAAGGTCTCCGACCAGGTGCGCCGTGGTGCATCGGACGAAGAGCAGCTGGTCGGGCGGCAGGGCGTCGAGCGGTTCGGGCCCGAAGGCGGCCTGCAGGACGTGGGCGGTCGCGCGTTCGTGGTCGGAGCTGCTCCACCCCTGCGGTGCGCCGAACTGGGTCGACCGGAACGACAGCTCGTACGCCACGGTGCGACCGTTCGGCGAGAAGATGCCCTGGCGCGCGACGAGGGGGTGCTCGGGTCCGAGCTGGCGCTGCCACTGCTCGGCGAGGTCCGGGGGGATCGACTCGTCGACCGCGGCGGCCAGGCGCGCGAGCGCGCTGTCGCTGATCGAACCTGTCATGGCGCCATGACATCACATCACCAGGTCGGGCGACCAGGTGCCACCGGGTGGAATTCGTCGGGGCCCGGTCCGGCCGGGTGAGCGGTGTGTGGACTTGACGTGGCAGAACGGTGACATTCGACGCAGAACCGGCGACAGGCGGTCCGAAATCTGGTCATAATGCATGTGACCGGCATCCATCTTCCCTTGACAGGAGACTCACATGTCCCGCACCGCCAAGCTCATCGCCTCCGCCGCCGTCCTGCTCGTCACCCTCGGTATGTCCGCGAGCGCGGCCAGCGCTGCCCCCTCCAAGATCAACACCGGCGCCTCGGGCTGCTGCCGCTCGGTCTACTGAGTTCGAACGTCACCAGGCCGACCACCTGCGCCGCGCGAGCGCGGTGGGTGCGCCTACGGGGGCCGGAGCCAGGTGGCTCCGGCCCCCGAGGTGTGCGCTGGGCCGATCAGGTGGTCCCGAAAGCAGGTCTGGTCTGATCGTCCGTCATAGGTACAATGACTCGCATGACGACTATTGCTGACCGCGTGCGGGAAGCGCGGCTCGCTGCGGGCCTGTCCCAGACCGGGCTCGCCGGAGACGCGTTCTCTCCCAGCTACATCTCGCTGATCGAGGCGGGGCACCGCGAGCCGACAGATTCTGCGCTCGCCACTCTTGCGGAGCGCCTGGGCACGACCCTGGAGTTCCTCAAGCACGGTGAGGAGGGGCCGAACGAGTCCCGGACCCGCCTCGAGCTGGACTACGCCCGCCTCGCCCTGGTCAACGGCGAGGCCGCCGAGGCCGCTCGCCGCGTCGCCGAGCTCGACCTGTCGGTCGTCACCCCCCGGCTGCGCTCCGAGGCGCTCTTCACCCGCGCCCGGGCGCTGGAGATGCTCGGGCAGCTCGAGGAGTCCATCGAGATCCTCGAACCGCTCTACGCAGAGGCCCTGCGCGCAGGCGACCTGCTCGAGCTTGCCCGGGTGGCGGTCGACCTGGTCGTGACCTACCTCGAGGCCGGCGACCTGCACCGCAGCGTCGAGGTGGGCGAGCGCTCCATGACGCTGCTCGAGGATGCGAGCCTGGTCGGGACCGACGAGCACCTGTGGCTCGGCTCGACGTTGCTGTGGTCCTACGTGGAGCGGGGCGACCTGCTCTTCGCGGCCCAACGGGTCTCCGAGCTCATCCGGGTGGCCGAGCAGCTCGGATCGCCCCGTGGCCGCGGCAGCGTCTACTGGAATGCGGCCGTGGTGGCCGAGGAGCGGCGCGACTACGAGCAGGCCCAGCGGTTCACCGAGCGCGCTCTTGCGCTGCTCGGCGAGGGCGAGGCCGACCGCGACATCCCCCGCCTGCGGGTGAACTACGCGTGGCTCCTGCTCCGCTCCGAGCCGCCCGAGCCGGAGGCGGCGCTGGCCCAGCTGGAGAAGGCGGAGAGCTGGTTGGCCGTCCTCGGATCGGCCGGTGACCGTGCGCGCGTCGATGTCGAACGGTCGCGCGCCTACCTGATGCTGGGTGATCTCGACCTGGCCACGGACCACGCGCGTGCCGCGTTCGAGCTGCTTGGCGACATGCCGCGGCTGGAGACGACGACGGCGCTGGTCGCACTGGGCGATGCGCTCGAGGCGCAGGGTGACGAGTCGGGTGCGGCCGGGGCGTACGAGCGCGCCGCGTCGATGCTGGCGATGATGTCGGCCTCGCGGCAGTCCGCCTCGATCTGGCGTGACCTGGGTGACCGCTACCTGTTCCGCGGTGAGGTCAAGCGGGCGGCCGAGACGTTCGACCGCGCACTGCGCGAGGCCGGTCTGCGTCCGTCGATCCCGCTCAAGGCCATGTCCGAGGTCAAGCGGTCACGGACGGCCCGCGCCGAGGTCAAGGCCCCGTTCGACGAGGTGAAGAGCCCGTTCGTCGAGGTTCGCCCGTCGGGGGAGGCAGCCGGTCTCACGGAGGCGGAGGGCTCCGTGAACTGACCCCGGCGGCTTCGGCCGCGGGGTCGGGTGTCGACCGTCCACGGAGCGGACGGTCGGTGCTGGACGACGATGAGGGCGTCACCCCGCAGGGGGGGTGACGCCCTCATCGTGTGAGTGCGGGTCGTGCGGGCGGTCGGACCGACCGCCGATCGTTCAGAGCGCGCCGACGGCCTTCGACAGCGCCGACTTCTTGTTGGCGGCCTGGTTCGCGTGGATGACGCCCTTGGAGACGGCCTTGTCGAGCTTGCGGGACGCGGTGGCCAGTGCCGTGGTGGCGGCCTCCTTGTCGGCGCTGGCGACAGCCTCGCGGACACGCCGGACGTAGGTCTTGAGCTCCGACTTCACCGCCTTGTTGCGAAGGCGGGCCTTCTCGTTGGTACGGATGCGCTTGATCTGGGACTTGATATTCGCCACGTGTGGACTTCCTCGTGCGTGTTCGGACAGGTCTGAGGGCGGGCCACTGCTCCGGACCGGGGAGTGGGGCGCCCCGTGGCGAAGAGCTAGGCCGGTGCCCGACCACTCAGGCGGGCACGCGACTGCCCATGCTACCAGTCGAGGTGACGCCGCCACGACGGCGCTCCCGACGGACGGTGCGGACGCGGCGGTCCGAACGCTGAGCGCCCCCGGTCGACGGTCCCGGATCTGGGCGGCGTCAGGGGCCGTCGGGCCCTGACCGGACCCCTCGGCGGGGCGAGCGATCTGCTCGACGTGCCGTAACGACGCCGTGACACGGCGGCGCTAGTGTCCGGTCATGGCCGACCTCTTCGACGACTATCCGGGTGGCGTGGCCTGGGACGAGATGGTCGAGGCGGCGGGTGTGCGCAGGCCGTACCGGCGTGTGAACGAGGCGCTGTCGACGATGTCCCTCGCCGATGTGCGGGCCCGTGCCGAGTCCCTCGCCGGCAGCTACCTGCGGCAGGGCGTGACCTTCGACTTCGCGGGTGAGGAACGACCGTTCCCGATCGACGTCGTGCCCCGGGTCATCGGCGGTGACGAGTGGGACCTGGTCGCGCCGGGCGTCGCGCAGCGGGTCCGCACGCTGGAGGCGTTCCTCGCGGATGTCTACGGCTCCCAGCAGGTGGTGGCCGACGGGGTGGTGCCGCGTTCGGTGATCGTCTCCTCGACCCATTTCCACCGGGCCGCCCGCGGCGTCGTCCCGCCGAACGGCGTCCGGGTGCACGTGTCCGGCATCGACCTCATCCGCGACTCGGCCGGCGGCTGGCGCGTGCTCGAGGACAACGTCCGGGTGCCGAGCGGGGTCAGCTACGTGCTGTCGAACCGTCAGGCGATGGCGCAGACCTTCCCCGAGCTGTTCGCCGCCCTACGGATCCGCCCCGTCAACGACTACCCGCGCAGGCTGCTCGCGGCCCTGCAGGCCGCGGCGCCCGCGGGGGTGGACGACCCCACGGTGGTGGTGCTCACGCCCGGCGTCTACAACAGCGCCTACTTCGAGCACACCCTGCTGGCGCGGACGATGGGCGTCGAGCTCGTCGAGGGTCCCGACCTGTTCTGCGCCGGGGGGCGGGTGTGGATGCGCACCACCCAGGGGCGGCGCCGGGTCGACGTCATCTACCGCCGCGTCGATGACGACTACCTCGACCCGGTGGTGTTCCGGGAGGGCTCGTTGCTCGGCAGCCCCGGCCTGATGACGGCGGCGCGCAACGGCACGGTGACCATCGCGAACGCCGTGGGCAACGGCGTCGCCGACGACAAGCTCGTCTACACCTACCTCCCCGACCTGGTCCGTTACTACCTGGGCGAGGAGCCGATCCTCCCGAACGTCGACACCTGGCGGCTGGAGGAGCCGGACTCGCTCGCCGAGGTGCTGGACCGGCTCGACGAGCTCGTCGTCAAACCGGTCGATGGTTCGGGCGGCAAGGGGATCGTCGTCGGTCCGGCAGCGTCGCGCGCCGAGCTGGACAGGTTGCGCACCCGGCTCCAGGACGATCCGCGGGGGTGGATCGCGCAGCCCGTCGTCCAGCTGTCCACCGTCCCGACCCTCGTGGAGGACGGGCTGCGACCGCGGCACGTCGACCTGCGCCCGTTCGCCGTCAACTCCGGCGACCAGGTGTACGTGCTGCCGGGTGGCCTCACGCGCGTGGCGCTGCCCGAGGGGGAGCTGGTGGTCAACTCCTCGCAGGGCGGCGGGTCGAAGGACACCTGGGTGCTCGGGGGCAGGATGCCCCGCCGCGAACCCGTCGGCGCCGCACGGCCGCAGCCGATCGACTCGGTTCACTCGGTGCCGATGTCGGCCAACCCGCACGACGAGGGCAGCCACGTCGTCATGCAGCAACAACAACAGCAGCAGCAGCAGCAGCAGCAGATCCTGCGAGGTGACCCGTGCTGAGCCGCATCGCCGAGTCGTTGTTCTGGATCGGGCGCTACGTCGAGCGGGCGGACGACACCGCC
>JAHIJU010000441.1 GCA_018898235.1 Actinomycetota bacterium
CTCCACGGTCGTGAGCAGGATCCCGGCCGGAGCAGACTCCTCGATACCCATCTCAGCCCTCCTCTCCCAGTCCCGTGATCAGTCCCACTCGAGCCCGCCACGTCGCCACTCGTACACGAGCGGCACGGTGATCAGCAGCACGAACGCGATCATCGCCACCGTGCCGAACAGCGCGAGGGTGGCGAAGCTCACCGCCCACGGGTAGAGGAACACGACCTCGATGTCGAACACGATGAACGTCATGGCGACCAGGTAGTACTTCACCGGGAACCGCCCGCCGCCCACGGCGTGCGGAGTCGGCTGGATGCCGCACTCGTAGGCCTCCAGCTTGGCGCGGTTGTACCGCTTCGGTCCCAGGACGGCGCTGGCGACCAGACCGCCGACCGCCAGCAGCAGGCCGAGCGCCATCATCACCAGCAGCGGGACGTACGGGTTGGTCATCGCACGCGCCTCCTTGAGCTGTTCGTCACGGTTGAGGTCCTACCTGTCGTCCGTCGCCTCATGCTGCCGGCGCCATCCGGGCGAGCCCGGCGATCACTCGGTCCATGAGGTCCCCGCCCTGCGGTTCGTAACAGTCCGACAGGAGCTTGAGGGTGAACCGCATCAGCAAGGGCCGGGGCAGACCGTACCGCGTGCAGGCATGCATGACGCGCGGGTTCTCGATGAGGCGGACGAAACCACGACCCAAGGTGTAGTAACCGCCCAGGTCGTCCTTCATCCGGGTCTGGTAGGAGGCCAGGGCCCGTTCACGGCCCGCGGTCGAGGCGCGGGCCAGACCCTGGGCGATCGCCTCGGCCGCGACCCGGCCGGCCTGCAGACCGTAGGCGATCCCCTCGCCGTTGAACGGGCTCACCATGCCGCCCGCGTCGCCGACCAGCATCAACCCGCCGTCGTACAGCGGACCGCGGTTGAATCCCATCGGCAGGGCCGCACCACGCACCGGCGCCAGCTGGTTGTCCGGGGTGAGCTCCCACTCGCGTGGGGCGTTCGCCATCCACCGGCCGAACAGGTCCTTGTAGTCCACCTTGGTGGCCGCCGAGGTCGAGCTCACCGAGCCGAGCCCCACGTTCACGGTGCCGTCGCCCATCGCGAAGATCCAGCCGTAGCCGGGCATCAGGTTCGAACGGCCCGGGACGCCGTCCCACAGCTCGAGATGGGACTCCATCCAGGCGTCGTCGTGGCGCGGTGAGCGGAAGTAGGTGCGGACGGCCACGCCGAGCGGGCGGTCCTGGCGGGGCTGGCGGCCCATCGCCGTCGCCAACCGGGACGAGACACCGTCCGCGGCGAGCACGACGCGTGCGCGGTACGTCACCTCCTCACCGCTGCGGCGGCCCTGGGCATCGACCGGACGGGCCGTGACCCCCACGACGCGTCCCGTGCGCTCGTCGAGCACCGGACCGGTGACCGCCGTGCGTTCGAGCAGCTTGGCTCCCGCGGCACGCGCGTGCTGGGCCAGGAGCTGGTCGAGGCTGAACCTGGACCGCGCCAGACCGAACGACGGGTAGGACGACAGCTCGGGCCACGGCAGCTGCACGACATGGCCGCCGCCGAAGACGCGCAGCCCCTCGTTGCGGATCCAGCCGTCACGCTCGCGGATCGTGACACCCATGCGCACCAGCTCAGCCACCGCGCGGGGGGTCAGACCGTCGCCGCAGATCTTGTCGCGCGGGAACTCGGCCTTCTCCAGCAGCAGGACGTCGAGCCCGGCCTGTGCGCACCAGTAGGCCGCGGAGGAACCTGCCGGGCCTGCGCCAACCACGATGACATCAGCGTCTTCGTGAGTCTCGACCACCCGTGCGTCCCAACTGTGCAGCACCCTTGGTTTACCGGCTGAGTCTATCGGCGCCCTTCGGCACTGTCTGCGAAGGGTGACCTAAGTCCCAGAACACGTGAGCAAAGTCACGGACGTACGGCCCGGTGCAGGGCGACGATCCCGCCCGACAGGTTCCGGTAGGCCACCTGGTCCCAGCCCGCGGCCCGCACCAGACGACCGAGGGCGAGCTGGTCCGGCCAGTCGACGATCGACTCCGCCAGGTACTGGTACGCATCCGAACCGGTCGCCACCGTGCGTGCCACCAGCGGCAGCAGCCGGGTCAGGTACACGTCGTAGGCCTGCCGGAACGCGGCGGCCGTCGGACGCGAGAACTCGCAGATCACCAGCCGACCGCCCGGTCTGGTCACTCGCAGCATCTCGGACAGTGCGGCCGCCGTGTCGACGACGTTGCGCAGACCGAAGGAGATGGTCACGGCATCGAAAGACCCGTCGGCGAACGGCAGCGCCGTCGCGTCACCGGCCACGAAGGCCAGGTCGGGACGCCGCCGCTTACCCACCGCCAGCATCCCGGTCGACAGGTCGCAGGCCACCACCCGGACCCCCGAGTCGGCCAACGGGCCGCTCGAGGTCCCCGTCCCGGCGGCCAGGTCGAGCACCCGCTCCCCCGGCGCTGCCGCCAGCGCACGGGCCGTCGCCCGTCGCCAGACGCGGTCCTGGCCGAGCGACAGCACATCGTTCGTCACGTCGTACCGCGGCGCGACGGTGTCGAACATCGCGGCGACGTCGTGGGGCTGCTTGTCGAGATTGGCGCGGGACATGGCCCCATCCTGGCAGCCATCCCGGCCGGGTCGCGGATCGCCCCGACCCGGCCACCCCGACCGAAGTCCTAGGCTGGGAGCCGATGAGCACCTCCCCCGCACCCTCGGACGCCCTGCCGGCTCCGCTCGTCGTCCGCACGGTCGCGCTCGACACCCTCGCCGCCGGGCACGACCCCGCCGAACTGCTGGGCCTGCTGCCTGCCCGCGGCGGACTGGCCTGGGTACGACGCGGTGACGGCCTGGTCGGCTGGGGCGAGGCGGCCCGGGTCCCGGTGACCGGGCCCGACCGGTTCGCTGCCGCCGACCGGGCCTGGCGCGAGCTGGTCGCCCACGCCGTCGTCCGCGACGAGGTCGGCCTGCCGGGGACCGGCCCGGTGGCCTTCGGGACCTTCGCCTTCGACTCACGGTCGGCGGCCGGCGGAGTGCTCATCGTCCCGTCCGTGCTGGTCGGACGCCGCGACGGCCGGGCCTGGGTGACCACCATCGGCACCACCCTGACGGCCCCGCCGGTCCTGACCGCCGACCTCGACCCCGTCGTCGCCCCCGGGCGGGTGCAGCTCGGCGACGGCGCCATGGATGCCGCCTCCTGGGAGCGCGTCGTGGCCCGCGGTGTGCAGGCCATCCGCGACGGCAGGGTGGACAAAGTGGTGCTCGCGCGCGACGTCGTGGCGCGCACCGAGCAGCCGCTGGACTCCCGCTGGGCGTTGCGCCGGCTGGCCGACCGCTACGAATCCTGCTGGACGTTCGCCGTCGACGACCTCATCGGCGCCACCCCCGAGCTGCTGCTGCGCGCCGAACGCGGTCTGGTCACCTCGCGGGTGCTGGCCGGCACGATCCGGCGGACCGGGGACGACGACGCCGACATCGCCCGCGCGGGGATCCTCGCGCACTCGTCCAAGGACCTCGAGGAGCACGAGTACGCCGTGCGCTCGGTCGCGCAGGCGCTGGCCCCGTTCTGCACCTCGGCCAACGTGCCCGATGTGCCGTTCGTGCTGTCGCTGCCCAACGTGCTGCACCTGGCGTCCGACATCACCGGGGTGCTGGCCGCCGACCACCGGTCGTCCCTGGCCCTGGCCGCGGCGCTGCACCCCACGGCAGCCGTCTGCGGGACACCGACCGAGGCCGCCCGCGAGCTCATCCAGGAGCTGGAGCAGATGGACCGCGGCCGCTACGCCGGACCGGTCGGCTGGTTGGGCGCCGACGGTGACGGGGAGTGGGGCATCGGCTTGCGCTCGGCCCAGCTCGATGCCGCCGACCCGCACCGCGTGCGACTGTTCGCCGGCTGTGGCGTGCTGGCCGCCTCGAGCCCGGCCGCCGAGCTCGCCGAGTCCCAGGCCAAGCTCGAGCCGATGAAGTACGCGCTGGGCCTCACGCACTGACGCCCGGGTCCGACCCGGGCACGCGCCGACGCACGAGGGGCGCCGTCCCGGACCTCGGTCCAGGACGGCGCCCCTCGTGCCGGAGCCGGATCAGCCCCGGCCGCCACCCTGCGAGGGCGCCGGCGTCGAGCCCGGCCTGCTGGTCGCGTCCTCGGCCTTGGCGGCCAGGGTCGCGTCGACCTGCAGCGCCTTGCCGTCCCGGACGAGGGTCAGCGTCACGGTGTCGCCCGCACTCATCGAGCGGACGTACGCGGTGAGCGACTCGGAGCCCGGCGTCGGGTTGTCACCGAGCGCGACGATCACGTCACCGGCCTCGATGCCTGCCTTGGCCGCGGGCGAACCGGCGGTGACGGAGGCCACCTTCGCCCCCCGGCGGGTCGCACCGTCCGCAGTCGCCGTGGCGTCCGTCAGCCGCACCCCGAGGAACGCGTGCTGGGCGGAGCCCGAGGCGATGAGTTGGCTGCCGATGTTCTTCACCAGGTCGATCGGGATCGCGAAGCCCAGGCCGATCGACCCGGACTGGGATCCACCGCTGGTGCTCGACAGCGACGCGATCGACGAGGTGATGCCGATGACCTTGCCCTCACCGTCGAACAGCGGACCTCCCGAGTTCCCCGGGTTGATCGCCGCGTCGACCTGGATGGCGTTGGTGACCACGGCATCGCTGCCGTCGCTCGTGGTGGCCGTGCTGACCGGGCGGGCGAGCGCCGAGACGATGCCCGTGGTCACGGTGTTCTGCAGGCCCAGCGGGTTGCCGACCGCCATCACCTGCTCACCGACCACCAGGGAGTTCGAGTCACCCAGGGCCGCGGGCTGCAGATCGCTCGGCGGGTCGGTGATCGTGACCACGGCCAGGTCGGTGGTCGCGTCGGTGCCCACCACGGTGGCGTCGACGATGCGCCCGTCGCTCAACGTCACCTGCACGGTGTTGTTCTGCGCACCGTCGACGACGTGGTTGTTGGTCAGGACGTGGCCCTCGGAGTCCAGGATCACCCCGGAGCCCTCCGCCTCGCCCTCGGTCGTGTTGACGGCGATCGCCACGACCGAGGCCTTGACGGCCTTGGCCACGGCCTCCCAGTCCGGGCTGGCCGTCGACGAACCCGCGACCGGCACCTGGCTCGTGGTGGACTGGCCCAGTCCGGCGATCGAGGCCGGTCGCGTGCTGGAACTGGTGCCGTTGGCCGCGAGAACGCCGAACGTCGTCCCGCCCGCCACCAGCACGGAGACCAGGGCGCAGACCGTCACCAGCACCCACGCCGGGCGCTGCCGCGGCGCGGCTGGCCCGCCCGCGCCGACGGGGGCCGCGAACGGGTCGCCCTGGACGGCGTGCGGCTGCACGGGCTGCGCAGCCTGCGGGTACGCCTGGGCCTGCTGGGGCTGGCCGTAGACCGGGGGGGTCGGCGGCTGCTGGCCGTAGACCGGAGGAGTCGGCGGAGCCGCGAACGGGTTCACCGGGCGCTCGGCCCGGAACGGCCCGTACGGACCGGGCTGCGCAGGTGCAGGCGCGTAGCCGGCGGCCGGAGCCGCAGGCGCGGCGGGCGGTGCGACGGGTGGCGTGCTCGGCTGGGCGACGGCGTACGGCGATGCGGGCGGCGCGACGGGTGGCGTGCTCGGCTGGGCGACGGCGTACGGCGATGCGGGCGGCGCGACGGGCGCGGGCGCGGCCGGAGCCGACGGGGACGGCGCGACGGGCTGCTGGGCCGTCGGCGAGGTCCACGCGGCCGGCTGTGCGACCGGGGCAGCCGTCGGAGCGGCCGGTGCGACCTCATCGGTCGAGGGCTCGGCGACCGGCGGCGCCGGGACCGTGGGGGTCGTGGCAGGGTCGGGGCGGTCGGTGGGCGTGGGGGTGGTCTCGTCACCCGGAGTGGACGTCATGGTGCCTCCTTGTCGGCGATGATTCCATCGCACCCCGCTGGAGCCTCGCTGCACGATCCCTGGGAACTTCCCAAGAGCTGGGTCTGAGAAGCCTCTCACCGCACCGGGTGAGCGCCCGTCAGTCGACGAGCGACCCGATCGCCTCGACGGTCCTGGTCGCGAGGGCGAGCGCGAGATCCCGGCGCCCCGTCCGGTCGACCCGCACCTCGACCACGGACAGGCCCGGAGCAGGCGCCGCGAGCGCGGGGTCCAGCTCCTCCGCCTCCTGCACGAGCCTGTGGTGGACCCCGTACGCCTCGGCGAGCGCCCCCAGGTCCACCGTGTGCGGGGTCGCGAACACCCGCTCGAAGGAGTGGGCGAACTCGGGCTCGCCGGACTCCAGCGTGGTGAAGATCGAACCGCCCTGGTCGTTGGCCACGACGACCTGCAGGGTCGGCACCTCCTCGGCCGGACCGACGAACAGCCCACCGACGTCGTGCAGGAAGGTGAGATCACCGACCAGTGCACGCACCCGACGTCCGGGCAGCCCGAGCGCGACGCCCGCCGCGGTCGACGTCGTCCCGTCGATCCCCGCCAGACCGCGGTTCGCCAGGACCAGCGGCGGCTCCTGCCAGCGGGCCACGAGGTCGAGGTCCCGGATGGGACTCGAGGCACCCATCACCAGGACGTCCTCGGGCAGGCTCGCGCGAGCCACGGCGCGGGCGAGGTACGGACCCGTGATGCGCGGGGCGCTGCGGAACCTGCGCTGACGGCGCCGCGCCTCCTCGGCGTGGTCGAGGACCTCGTCGATCGCCTGACCGGCCGCGTCGTCCGCGGCGGCCCAGGCGCGCAACCAGCTCGCATCGGCGGCCGACGGGCGACCGCTGCGCATCCGGGTGGGGACCTCGGTGAGGACCTGGGCCGCGACCCGTCCGGCATCCGTCCAGTCGCGACCCCGGGGTGCGACCACCACGACCTCGACGTCGTCCCGGGCCAGCAGGCGCTGCACCGGGCGGGCCAGCGTCGGACGACCGAGCACCACGACCCGGCGCACGGCACCGCCCAGCTCGGCGAGCTCGAGCAGCACGCGGTACGCGGCGATCGCGTTCGGTCCACCACGCGCACCGGAGGACGGCTCGGCGAGCAACGGCCAGCTGTTGGCCTCGGCGACCCGCCGGGCGAGCGGCCCCGCACCGTCCCCCGCGAGCAGCACCGTGGGCTGGTGGCGGGCATGGCGCACCCCACCGGCCACCGGGTACGGCGTCGCATCGGGGGCGAACGAGCCGCGCGGTGTGACCGCGGACAGCCCCTCGGTCGAGGGTTCGGGCCAGGGTGCGGTGGTCGGGACGAGCGGCGGCCGGTAGGCCAGGTTGAGGTGGACCGGACCCGGTGCGCCCGTCCGCGCCCCGGTCGCCGCCGCGACCGCCCGGGAGGCGAGCTGACGCACGTCCCGCAGCTCACCCGGCAGCCCGCTGGGCGCCGGGACGTCCACGGTCAGCCGGGAGGCCGGTCCGAACATGGCGGGCTGGTCGGTGGTCTGGTTGGCGCCGACGCCGCGCAGCTCGTGCGGCCGGTCGGCCGTCAGGAGCAGCAGCGGGACGCCGCTGTGGTGGGCCTCCAGCACCGCCGGGTGCAGGTTCGCCACCGCCGTGCCCGAGGTGGTGACCACCGCGACCGGCCGCAGCTCACCCGACTCCTCGGCCGCCCGTGCCAGGCCCAGGGCAAGGAACGCCGCGGACCGTTCGTCGATCCGCACGTGCAGCCGCACCCGGGGGGCGTCGGCCGGCGGCTCGGCCCCGGCCGCATCGGCCAGTGCGAGGGCCAGCGGCGCGCTGCGCGACCCCGGGCACAGCACCACATCACGCACGCCCAGGGCCACCAGCGCCTGGACGAGCGCGCGCGCCGCGTTCGTCGAGGGGTTCGAGGGCTCCGGGGCGCGCTCATCGGCGGGCCGCGTCATCACCGGGCCATTGTGCCGCGCGTCACCGACGAACACCGGCCGTTCGCCCGCAGACCGCCCGGCCGAGCGAGCCACTGCCACCAGGACGGCGTTCAGCCACGGACCCGCGCCACCCGCTCACGCCATCTCGCAGTGAGCTCGGGACCGGCTGCGGGCAGCGGCAGCACGGGTTCCGGACGGCGGACGGCGATCGCACCGTCCACCGGGAGCAGCGGGTCGTCCACCACGTCGACCGTCAGCAGCTGGGCGGTCGCCAGGCCGCAGGCGTACGGCAGCTCGGGCAACGCCGCCGCGAGCGCCAGCCCTGCGGCCAGCCCCACGGACGACTCGAGCGCCGAGGAGACGACCACCGGCAGCCCGATCCGCTCGGCGAGCTCGAGGCACGCGCGCACCCCGCCCAGGGGCTGCACCTTGAGCACGACGACGTCCGCCGCGTGCCTGGCCGCCACGGCCAACGGGTCGGCCGCCCGCCGGATCGACTCGTCGGCCGCGATCGGCACGTGGGTCCGGCGCCGCAGCGCCGCGAGGTCGTCGACCCCGGGGACCGGCTGCTCGGCGTACTCCAGACCGCCGGCCGCCCGGTCGAGCACCCGCAACCGCGCGACGGCGGTGTCCACGTCCCACGCGGCGTTGGCATCGATGCGGATGCGCCCGGACGGTCCCAGGGCGTCACGCACGGCCTCCAGGCGCGCCTGCTCATCGGCCAGGTCCTGGCCCGGTTCGGCGACCTTGACCTTGGCCGTGCGGCAGCCGCGCGACGCCTCGACGATGGCCCGCGCCTGCTCCGGCCCGACGGCCGGCACCGTGACGTTGACCGGGATCGAGCTGCGCACCGCGGCGGGCCAACCGAGGTCCGCGGCCTCGCACGCGGCACGCCACCAGGCCCGTGACTCCTGGTCGTCGTAGTCCCAGAACGGCGAGAACTCGGCCCAGCCCGCGCCACCGTGCAGCAGCACACCGTCCCGGCTGGTCAGGCCCCGGAACCGGGTGCGCAGCGGGATGGACCACACGTGCAGATCGAGGTCGGGCACTGGCCCAGGCTAGGCCCGTCACCGCTGCGGGCCGCGCCTACGCTGGCGCCATGAGCCCCCTGCCGCGCACCGTGTCGCAGACCTTCGACCCCACGGCCTGGCGGGAGGTGACCGGCTTCACCGAGCTCACCGACCTCACCTACCACCGCGGCGTCGACCGCACCGGCGCCACCGAGCGCGACCTGCCGGTGGTCCGGGTCGCGTTCGACCGTCCCGAGGTGCGCAACGCGTTCCGCCCGCACACCGTCGACGAGCTGTACCGGGTGCTCGACCACGCCCGGCAGTCGTCCGATGTGGGCACGGTGCTGCTCACCGGCAACGGCCCTAGCCCCAAGGACGGCGGCTGGGCGTTCTGCTCGGGCGGCGACCAGCGCATCCGCCGCCGGGACGGCTACCACTACGCCGACGACGACGGCGACATCGACCCGGCCCGGGCGGGGCGGCTGCACATCCTGGAGGTGCAGCACCTGATCCGCACCATGCCGAAGGTCGTCGTCGCCCTGGTCGGCGGCTGGGCGGCCGGTGGCGGGCACTCGCTGCACGTGGTGGCGGACCTCACCATCGCCAGCCGCGAGCACGGACGGTTCAAGCAGACCGACGCCAACGTCGGGTCGTTCGACGGCGGGTACGGCTCGGCGTTGCTCGCCCGGCAGGTCGGCCAGAAGCGGGCGCGCGAGATCTTCTTCCTGGCCCGCGAGTACTCGGCGCAGCAGGCCTACGAGTGGGGCGCGGTCAACGAGGTCGTCGACCACGCCGATCTGGAGTCGACCGGTCTGGAGTACGCCCGGATCGTCGCGACCAAGTCCCCGCAGGCCATCCGGATGCTCAAGTTCGCGTTCAACCTGGCCGACGACGGGCTGGCCGGTCAACAGCTGTTCGCCGGTGAGGCGACCCGGCTGGCATACCAGACCGACGAGGCGATCGAGGGGCGCGATGCGTTCCTGGAGCACCGCGACCCGGACTGGTCGGGCTGGGGGTACTCGTACTGAGGCCGGGCCGGCTCCGGACGGTCCCCAGGGGGCTGCGGCTCCCCGCGCCGGGCGCATCCGGCACTCCCGGGTGCCCGGCACCCTGGGCTCCCGGCCCTCTCCGGCGCCAGGCACCACCACCTCACCCGCCATCTAGCGCCATCAGACCCGCGACACCCCCAGGTCAGCCGCATCCGACACTCCCGGGTGCCCGGCACCCTGGGTTCCCGGCCCTCTCCGGCGCCAGGCGCCACCACCGAACCCGCCATCTGGCCCCTTCAAGCCCGCGACACCCCCAGGTCAGCCGCATCCGAGCCTCCCCGGCGCCGGGCACCACCACCGAACCCGCCATCTAGCGCCATCAGGCCCGCGACACCGTCCTCCCGCAGCCCATCCGGCGGCAATGGGTGCGTCAGGGCGGGGTCGAGTCGCTGGGCGGGGCGGGGCGGGGTCGAGTCGCTGGGCGGGGCGGGGCCCGGCAGGTCGAGCCGCTGCGCAGGGCGGGTTCGAGTCGCCGGGCCGGGCCGGGCGGAGTCGAGTCGGGGGCGGGGCTGAGCAGCTCGCGGCGGGGCGGTCAGCGGGGTGGGGCGGCGACGGCGGGGTCGGCGGGGGCTGGCGCGGCCGGGGACGACGCGGCCGGGGACGACGGGTGTCGGGCCGCCACCGTGCGCACCCGTAGCGCGCCGACCAGCCCCAGCGCCATGGCGGCCACGGCGCAGGCGATCGCCCACGAGGTCGCCTGCGCGAAACCCTGCTCGAGGACCGAGGTGACCTGCGGCCCGGCGGCTCCGAGCTGCCCCGACGAGCCCTGGGCGCGCAGCGCCGCAAGGCTCGAGCCCGCCGAGTCCCGGACCGCGGCCACCAAGGACTGCGCCGCGGTCGCGTCCATCCCCGGGACGGCCGCGACCCGTGCGACCAGGGCGGCACCGAGCTGGGAGGCCAGCACCGTGCCGGCGACCGCCGTCCCGAGGGCCGACCCGAGCTGACGCACCGTGCTCTGGGTCGCCGACGCCGCACCCGAGGCCGCGGGCGGCACATCGGCCAGCACGGTCGAGGTGAGCTGGGCCGACGCCAGGCCGAGACCGACGCCGTAGACCACGAGCAGCACCCCGACCAGCACGGGCGCCGTGGACGGGCCGATGAGCAGCGCCGTCGCGCCCGCGCCCAGCACCTCGAGCGTCAGCCCCAGCACGACGACGGCGGGCGGGCCGAGGCGGGCGGACAGGTGCCGCGCCGACGCACCCGAGACGAACGCCCCGAGCGCCATCGCGGCCAGCACCCAGCCCGCCCCCATCACGGACAGCCCGAGCACGTTCATCAGGTAGAGCGGGAGGGCGAACACGAGGGCGAACTCACCGGCGGCCACCGTCATCGCGGTGATGTTGCCCCAGCTGAAGGTCGGC
>JAHIJU010000442.1 GCA_018898235.1 Actinomycetota bacterium
GGGACGACGAGCACGTTCGCGCCGGCGTCCACCAACCGGCGCGCCGACTCGGGGAACCGCAGGTCGTAGCAGGTCATCACACCGAACCGCAGGCCGTGGAGCGCCAGCACCAGCGACGGTGCGTCGACCGGGCCGGGTTCGAGCCGATCGGACTCCCGGAAGCCGAACGCGTCGTACAGGTGGACCTTGCGATAGGTCCCGACGAGCGTGCCCGAACCGTCCACCGCGACCACGGTGTTGACGGCCCGGCGCGGGTCCGCCCCCGGTGCCGTGGTACCGGCGATCACGGCGATGCCGGTCGCTGCCGCCCGTGCGCGCAACCCACTCACGAACGGACCGTCCAGCGGTTCGGCCAGGTCCGGCCCCACCCCTGCCGGATCGAACGCCGAGGCGTACTCCGGGAGCACCAGCAGATCCGCACGGGCCCGCGCCGCCAGCGAGAAGACGTCGTCGACGACGGCCCGGTTGGCCGTGGCGTCCGAGCTCGTCACGACCTGGGCGAGCGTGACGCGTACCGCGGGCCGCACCGGAGGGTTCGGGCTCATGGGCGGTCGGTCCGGTCGGGCGTGTCCGCATCCCCCGCGTCGGGCGGGTCCTGGTCGGCGGGCCCGCGCGCGGCGCGCCGCAGGTGTGCTGCCATCGAACGCGCCAGCAGAACCAGGGCCACGGCGACCGCGAAGGTCACCACGAAGCCGAGCAGCCCGGGCGAGCCGAGGGTCGCCGAGACCTCCACCGCGGTGGGGGCGGGTGACGGCGACGGGCCGGCGAGCAGGGCCAGGAGTCTCACAGCCCGCCCCGCAGACCGGCGAAGAGGTCCACCTCGGGCAGGTCCACCGGGATGCGGGACGCCGCCAGCTCGAACTCCTCGTAGGGCCACACGGCGACCTCCAGGTCACGCGGGACGGCGAAGAAGAACCCGTCAGGGTCGACCTGGCTGGCATGCGCCCGCAGCGCCGCGTCGCGCGCGCCGAACCACTGTGCGCACTCGATCCGGGTGGTCACGGTGCGCTCGGCGAACCCTCGGGCGTCGCGCGAGTCGATCCACTCGCCGAAGGCGGAGGGCACGCCGGCCGCCAGGCACGCCTCGTGCAGGGCGCGGATCTTGGCCAACGAGAACCCCCGGTCGTAGTACAGCTTGGGGACCTCCCACGCGGGTCCCGTGCCGGGGTACCGGGCCGGGTCGCCTGCCGCCTCGTACGCCTCGACCGAGACCTGGTGGCACTTCACGTGATCAGGGTGCGGGTAGCCGCCGCTCGGGTCGTAGGTGGTCATCACATGCGGCCGGAACGTCCGGACCAGCTCGACCAGCGGTGCTGTCGCGTCCTCGAGCGGGGTCAGCGCGAAGCAGCCGTCCGGGAGCGGTGGCAGCGGATCCCCCTCGGGCAGCCCCGAGTCGACGAACCCGAGCCAGTGGTGCGCGACGCCCAGCGCCTGCGCGGCTGCGGCCATCTCGACGCGGCGCAGTGCGCGCATCGGTTCCAGCCCGGGCGCGACCGTGCCGAACTGCGGGTTGAGCACGTCGCCACGCTCCCCGCCGGTGCACGAGACGACCAGCACCTCGACGCCCTCGTGGATGTAGCGCGCGGCGGTCGCCGCCCCCTTGCTCGACTCGTCGTCAGGGTGGGCGTGCACCGCCATGAGCCGCAACGTCTCGCCCATCGCCCTTCCCTTCGTGCCCGTCCGCCTCGTCCTGACCACCCCGCCACGTCGCTGTGCGCATCGCGGGATGGGCAGCAGACTAATCTGCTCGCCATCACCGAACGTCCAGGAGGATCGGCCGTGGACCACGATGCACCGGTGGCCGTCCCCGCCGGTCGCTACGACCGCCCGGCCGGTCGGCTGCGACGACGACTGACGATCGCCGCGGTCGGGCTCGTCGGTGCGCTCGTCCTGGCGCTCGGCGGCTGGTACGCCTGGGACACCTTCACCGACCCGGTGCAGTGGGAGGACGTGGGCTTCCACGTCAACGACGCCCGTTCGATCGACGTCACGTTCGACGTGTCGAAGGCGGCCTCGGCCACCGTGACCTGTCGCGTGCGCGCGCTGTCGCAGTCGTTCGGCGAGGTCGGCGTCGGTGA
>JAHIJU010000443.1 GCA_018898235.1 Actinomycetota bacterium
CGGCGACCTGAGCTCAGGTCTGCGTAGCTCTTCTCGTCGCCCAATGAGTTCACCATCGAGACTCCTTAGCGGGTGAGGCGGCTGCTGCGGGCCATCGCAGCGCAGCGGCCAGGGCACGGTCGGCCCGGTCGAAGTGTTGCGACCCGGCGGGGCCCCGACGGTGCGCGAGGCATCGGCAGAACGGCGTGAAATGCGGGTCCAGCAGTTTCCGCGACCCCGGTCATCAGGTTCTGGGGATCCTGGCTCTCCCTCGCCGCTGCGACACTAGGCAGCGGCGCGACCGGTGCCGTGGCCGGCCCGCAGTGCCACGTCGGCGGTCGCCGCCGTCGCCCCCGGAAAGGGAGTCATGAGCACCAACCGGCGCGTCACCGTCGACGCCATCGCACCGGGGCAGATCGTGCTCGGCCCACGCCTGAAGTACCTGGGTCTGACCCTGCTGCTCGCCTGGCACTACTGCCTGTGGTTCGTCCCCGGATCCTTCCCCGCGCACTTCCTGCTCGACGACCGGATCACGTTCGCCTGGCTCATCGCCCTCACGGCCGGCGGAGCGGTGCCGCTCCTGCTCGCGTGGCGCCTGGGCCGTCGCCGCCATCTCGCGGCGACGCCGCGGTTGCTCTGGCCGGTCGCAGCGACCGGCAGCGCCGCGACCGTCGCGCTGACCACCCTCGGCATGCGCAGCGCGTCGGTGGCGCCCGCGTACCTGGCGGCGGTGGTCATCGGCGCGAGCAGCGGCGTGCTCTGGGTGCTCTGGGGCGAGTCGCTCGCCCGGCACAAGGCGCGGTTCACCCTCGAACGCGTCGCGCCGACCTACGGCGTGGCGATGATCGTGCTGGTCGGCGGCACCTACCTGCTGCCCGGCTGGGGGGCGCCGGTGGTCGATGCGCTGCTGCCGCTCGTCTCGGCGGCTCTGCTGCACCTGCATGCGCGTTCGCTCCCGGACGCCCAGTACCCCCGGCTCCTGCCGGCCAAGGTGGCCGCCGCGGGCGTCCGGACGATCGCCGTGGTCACCGGGATCTCCTTCGCCGCCGCGTTCGCGTCGTACTACACCGTGGCGATCGTGCCCTGGGACGTGCTCGGTCAGGTGCAGAACTTCTTCACCTACGGGATCCTGCTCGGCGCGGTGATGATCCTGCTCCTGGCGCTGCTGCAGGCCGTGCCGATGTGGCGGCAGTCGACCTACCGCGCCTACCCCTGGCTGCTGCTGTTCAGCATCACCGCGTGCGTGCTCTACCTGGCCGAGACGAAGTTCCAGGCGGGCGCCTTCCTGCTCGCGCTGGCGATCTCCTCGCTGTTCGAGGTCCTGCTCACCATGTACATGGGCGTCCTGACCCGGCACGGGTACGTCCCGCCCGCCACGGCGTTCGCGCTGTCCGGCGGGGCCATCCGGCTGGGGATCCTCGTGGGCAACGGCACGGCGCTGGTCTACGAGCGGGTGCCAGGAGTCTGGGACGTGCTGGTACGCCCGACGTTCGTGATCATCGTCGTCGGGCTCACGGTGCTGCTCATCTCGATGGTGCGTCAGGAGTACGCGATCGACGCGCTCACCCAGAGCCCGCAGTCGGCCACCGAGCTCATGCGCGTGATCGCCTCCGTGGCCGAGGAGTTCCGGCTCTCGGAGCGTGAGCGCGAGATCCTGGCGCTCATCGGCCAGGGGTACACGGCCTCCGCCGTGGCCGACTCACTGGTGATCTCGCCGCACACGGTGAACACGCACGTGCAGCACATCTACGCCAAGCTGGGGATCCACAAACGGTCGGAGCTCATCGGCTACCTGCACCGCCAGGGGTAGCCGGGCACGGACCGGGCGCACCGCACCGGCTCAGACGCGGGAGCCGGTCAGGGTCGTGACGACCGCGACCGCATCGTCCCAGTACCGCGCGTAGTGGTTCGGATCGGCGTTGCGCTGGACGGCGTGCGCGACCGCCGTCGGGGTCATCGCGTCGCGGCCACCGACCCGGGTCAGCGCCGTGAAGAAGTTCGTGGCGCTGGTGGTGGGGTCCATCCGGTCGCTCGCGCTGCCCCAGGCGCCGTTCGCACGCTGCTGGAACAGTCCGCGACTGTCCGGACCGGCGGCGTCCCCGTGGTCGACCACCCGGAGCGAGGACTCGCCCATGGCCGTCATGACACCGATGGTCTGGTCCCGCACCGACAGGCCCATGGCCTTGCCTGCCGCGATGATCGCGGCCGCGTTCGCGAGCTGCTCGGGACCGTAGGCGCCCACGCGCTGCACGGACGGGTTCGCGGACACGCCCCGCGTACCGACCCGGCCGGGGCCCGACCGGCTCGCGATCTCGGTGGCCAGGATCGAGTCGAAGGACCGGCCGGACGACGGTGTGGCCGCAGCCGCCGATCCGAGTCCGGCGATGGTGCCCCGGATCCCGGCGATGCGGTCGGTGATCGCCGTCACTGCGTCCACAGCTGTCCCGTCCTCGGTGCGAGGTGCTCACCCACCCTGTCGGCCGCAGGTGCCGAGTTGTGACGAGAACGAACCGCACGATCGTCGGCGCGCTCGCGGTCAGGGGGCCACGGCCACCCGCACGGTCATCAGATCGGGACCGGCCATGACGAGCAGCGCCACGCAGAGCGCCGCCACCACCATGGCGAGCCGGAACGGCCAGGCGCTGCGCGGCCGGGCACGGGCGAGGACCGCGGCGAGGCATGCGACGACGAGCCCGACTCCCCCGCCGAGTATCGCCGGGCCGGAGGGTCGGGTCGACGGTCCGAGGACGACCAGCGCGGTCGCGACGACGAGGGCGGTCAGCGCCAGGGCGGTCGAACGGGCGCGACCGAGCCGGTGCGGGAGGCCCTGCACACCCGTCGCGGCGTCATCGTCAAGATCGGGGAGCACGTTCGCGATGTGCGCCCCGACACCGAGCAGGGCGGCCGCGAGCAGACCCCACCAGGTGGGCATCGAACCGTTGCGCTGCGCCAGCACGACGAACAGCAGGAGCAGGCTGAAGGACACGGCATACGGCACCCAGGACGCGAGGGTGGCCTTGAGGCGCAGGTTGTACGCCCACGCACTCGCCACCGCGGCCAGGTGCACCGCACCGGGGACCACGCCCGTCGCGAGCGACAGGACGGCGCACAGGGTGACCGCCACCAGCGCAGCGGTCCGTAGGTCGGGCTCGCGGACGAGTCCGCTCACGACCGGCTTGCCCGTCCGGTGCACGGCTCGGTCCCGTGCCGCGTCCAGCCAGTCGTTGGACCAGCCCACCGACAGCTGCCCCGTCAGCACGGCGCCGGCCACCAGCAGGGTGGTGCCGGGACCCGACCCGACCCCGACGGCGAGACCGGTCGCCAGGGCTGTGACGACGAGGCAGGGGCCGGGGTGCGATGCGAGCACGAACCCACGCAGGCGGACCGCCCTCATGCGCATCGACCCCTCGTCGGCCCGAGCTGGACGGCGCCGTGCCAGGTCGCGCGCACCGCGGACCTCCTCGCAGGACGGACCGGTCCGCTCGCCGCGACGATGCGAACTCCTCGTGGCAAGGGTGACCTGCGCTTCCCCTGCCCGCCACCCGGGCGGCCACGGCGCGGGACCGGCCGCCCGGGCGTCCTCGATCGCCGTCGGGCCGGGACCTGTGCCCCGAAGAAATCGAAGAAATGCCCGTGGCCTGCATATCTGCGCATCCTCGTCCTGGTATGCGCACTGGCTAAACCGTCGGAAATCGAGTCGTGTACCGCGATCGGACCGTCCGGCCGGCGCACGGGGCGAAACGGGCCCGCCCGACGGTTTGGACGCACATGTCGCAATCCGGCAGCCGGCCGAGAATTCGACCCATCGCCGGCCCGCGAATGCTCACGATCGCGGGGTGTGCGCCGATGGGGTTGGCAGAGCGGTAAGGACGTCCTTCTTACAGTTCGGTACCGGCACCCAGAGCCCGCACGGCGACGCAGGGAGCGCGCAGAGGCTGCTCGTGCCACGACGGGACTCCCATCGGTGTGCGCCCCACACGGGCCACCGGGCGAAATCCCTCAGCAGGTCCAGGTCGTCACGCGCCCGTTGTCGAGCCGTCGACATCATTCACCAGCCTTCGAGGACCGCACATGCTCACCAATGCCAGTGTCGTCGTACGCACGGCCGTCACCGTCGTCGTCTGTTCGCTGCTCACCGTGGCGCTCGTCCTCCTGGTCGGCGTGGCCGATCCGGGGCCGCTCGTGCTGTGGAGCACCGCCGGGGCGATCCTCCTCGTCCAGGCTGCGGTCACGTGGTTCTACCTGACCCGGCCGATCGTCGGCCCGCTGCGTCAGATCACCCGCACTGCCGGGCTGCTCGCGGCCGGGGACATGTCGGCGGCAGTGCCCACCGGTCGCACGGACGAGGCGGGGCAGGCGATGACGGCGCTCGCCGGCGTCGGGGCGTCCGTCTCCCACATGCTCGACGAGGTGAACCGCATGTCGACCGGGCACGATGCGGGCCAGAACGACCTCGAGATGCGCGTCGAGGAGTTCTCCGGGGCGTACGCGACGACGGCGGCCGAGATCAACCGGATGGTCGCCAACCACATCGAGATCGCGGTCAAGGCCATGGGAGTGCTGCGCTCCTTCGGCGAGGGTGATTTCGACGCGACGATGGAGCAGCTGCCCGGTCAGAAGGCATTCATCAACGAGACCATCGAGCAGGTCCGCGGCAACCTCAAGAGCCTCATCGCCGAAATGAACCACATGTCGACCGAGCACAATGCCGGCGACATCGACGTCTTGATCGACGCCGGGCGGTTCGTCGGTGACTGGAAGGTCATGGCCGACGGCGTCAACGACATGGTCTCGAGCCACATCACGGTCAAACGCCAGGCCATGGCCGTGGTACGGGCCTTCGGCGAGGGCGACTTCGACGCACCCATGGTGCAGCTGCCCGGCAAGAAGGCATTCATCAACGACACCATCGAGCAGGTCCGCACCAACCTCAAGAGCCTCATCACCGAGATGTCGAGGATGGCCGCCGAGCACGGGACCGGGAACATCGACGCCCGCGCCGACGCCTCCAAGTACCACGGCGACTTCCGCACCATCGTCGAGGGCGTCAACCACACGCTCGACGCGATCATCGACCCGATCACCGAGATCGGACGGATCCTGGCGAAGATGGCGCAGGGCGACCTGACCCAGACGCTCGAGACCACGTACAGCGGCCGGCTCGAGAAGCTGCGGGTCGCGCTCAACGACACCGTCGCCAAGCTGGCCGAGACGGTCGGCACCGTCGTCGATGCGACCGACGAGCTCACGCAGGCGTCCGGTCAGATCAGCGGGGCGTCCCAGTCGATCTCGCAGTCCGCGACCGAGCAGGCCGCGAGCGTCGAGGAGACCAGCGCCAGCACCGAGCAGATGGCCGCCGGGATCACCCAGAACAGTGAGAACGCCTCGATCACCGAGGGCATCGCGGGTCAGGCGGCGGCCCAGGCCACCGAGGGCGGCGAGGCCGTCCAGCTGACGCTGGAAGCGATGAAGCAGATCGCCAGCAAGATCGTGATCATCGACGACATCGCCTTCCAGACCAACATGCTGGCGCTCAACGCCACCATCGAGGCGGCACGCGCCGGTGAGCACGGCAAGGGGTTCGCCGTCGTGGCCACCGAGGTCGGCAAGCTCGCCGAACGCAGCAAGGTGGCCGCGCAGGAGATCAGCGAGCTCGCGGCCGGCAGCGTACGGACGGCCGAACGGGCCGGCGCGCTGCTGCACGACATCGTCCCGGGGATCACCAAGACCTCCGACCTGGTGCAGGAGATCGCCGCGGCGAGCGTCGAGCAGTCCTCGGGGGTCCGCCAGATCAACGCGGCGATCAACCAGATGAGCAAGGTCACCCAGCAGAACGCCTCCTCCAGCGAGGAGCTCGCCGCGACGGCCGAGGAGATGGCCGGCCACACGGCCCAGCTCCAGCAGGTCATGTCGTTCTTCACGACGCCGACGTCGTCCAGGGCCGTCGCGCACAAGGGTCAGCCGGGCGCACCGCAGACAGGTCGGGCCGGCCTCGTCCCGCAGCCGCACCGCCCCGCCCCGGTGGCCGAGCTCGACTCCGCCAAGTTCGACCGGTTCTGAGCGAGCGATCGAACGGGAGAGCAACGACCATGAGCAGCCCTGCGCCAGCCACGTCCACCCCGCTCAGCCCCGGCACGACCACCGAGCCGGCCTCGAGCCGCTACCTGACCTTC
>JAHIJU010000507.1 GCA_018898235.1 Actinomycetota bacterium
GTCAGCCTAATCCGTATGGCAGCAAGGATGACAGAAACCGGTCAGGGGAATTTTGAAATCCAATATATCCGTGACAGGGAAAAACGGGAAGTCGATTTTGTACTGGTGAAAGACAATCAGCCTGTTTGCCTGTTTGAAGCAAAGGAGAGCGACACCGATATTAGTAAACCCGGAAGGTTTTTTGGCGAAAAACTCAACATCCCGCTCTACCAGATTGTACGCAATGCCGAAAAAGTAGAAGCATTTCCCGGAAATTGTATTGTAATTCCGGCAAGTAATTTTCTTATGTTAACAGGTTAATTTGTTTTCAGCATAATTTCTGAAAAATCTTACACCAATCTAATGCTTTGTTTTTCTTGATAGACCGTGAAGGGATTGAACTTTTTTGAGGTTAGATTATATCGACAATTTTCCAGCGAGTAATTTTTTGTTAACAGGGGAAAGTTGGTAACGCAGTTAACTTATTAGACGCGAGTTAGATATATTGTAACAGTTTAGCCCTCCTCCCAATCAAGATAAATAGTTAAGAGCGTACCCTTTGAACGCTGGAAAAATCTTGGAGGCCGAATGTAGAAGTGAGCTGCGGGCCTGATGAGTTTCAAGCCAGCATGGCCTTTAACGAAAGGGAAAGTTCGGGGGAAAAGGTACTCTTTTGGTACTTATTAGCTGAGTAATTCTTATTGTTGGTTTCAAAACTCTATGTTTTCGCGAAAAGCAATGAAATTAACCAACCAACTGTTACTATACCGAAAAAGGTTTCAAGCATAACAAAAAACCTTATTAGACTGGAATTAGGCAAAATATCGCCATACCCAAGCGTTGTAATCGTTACCGCGCTAAAATATAAAAAATCAACTATAGGGTATTCATATTCTCCTTTCAAAATTTCCTTTAATTTGTCAATGTCTCCATCCAGCAAATTGATGGAGTATGACATCGATATCGTAAAAGTAGACATAGGTTGATAATCTGTATTTTCAATATGATATTGCTTACTAAATTCTGATATCTGGCTGGCAAACTGCGACGGCTTCTCACTAAAGGGCAAATAAACAGTATACTTTTTAATAAATTTAAGTTTTTTTATATCTTCCTTTGTTTGTATTATGCGAGCATGATGAATATCGCTACCAAATAATGACAGTTTGTGTTTTAAGTATTTTCCCTTTCCTATCGATTTACTTCCATCAAGAGGATCTATCTTAAAATGTGTAGCACCCTCTGAAATAAATTTCTCCATATAATATGTAGCCCAAACCAATCCAATGCTGTCAGCACTTGAGCTGTCATTATAGAATTCTCTTTTACTTTCTTTTCCATAGTTAACAATGTAATGGTATGATTCCTTATTTTCAAAGCTTTCGAAAACAAAGCCCGTCTCTTTTTCGACCTCTCCTCTATTTATCAAGTCTTTAATTGTATAGTCTGGGACTTTAATATTATATTTCTTTTTAAACACCCTAATATTTTGTTTTATCTTAATATTATCTTGAAAACTAAATTCATTACCTTTGCTTACATTTGCTCGCCATCGGTAAATAAACCCAAATATTAGCCAAAGGCCAAAATATATTAATACGAGAATTATTAACATTTTTTTATGGCTCTTTAATTGGCTGCAATTCATAAACAAGCCCATCCCTAAAAATTGATTTGCGGCGGTTATTAGGAAGGGCGTGTTTCCATCTGCGACCGAAAAGCTCAATGGGTACAAGTATCTCAGGGACAAGAATTGTGGCAAGTATTTTCCCGGTTGCGGTTACAATCTTAATATCCTGTACAGGCGGCACAACATATCCATCCAGTTCAACGGTTATTTTATGCTCTCCCAGGGGGATCCATCTCACCTTGTAATTTATGGGTGTTAGTTTGCCTGTGTCTTGATTGTCTATTAAGATTTTAGCACCCTGAGGGGTTGAAGAGATAATAAAGCCGGATCTATAACTACATGCAGGGAACAGGAATAAGAATAATAACACTAAAACCACGCCATGCATCATTGTTTTATGGTTTATGTTCATATTAAGGAACCTATAAATAGTGTTATAAAGAAATGTGGATAACATCATATTGAGCTCGATTCTCGCATTCTGAAATCATAGATAGCTTGCTATTAGCTATCTATCAAGAAGCAGATAATTCTAATTGAGATAAATTTTGCATATCACAATTTTTAAAGCGTTTCAATTTGTTAGATGAATAGCAGAGATTTCCGATAACCGTACAATTTATTTAAAGATAATTGGATTTGGTGTTGATAACAAAGGATATGACCGCAATTCATAGCAAATGATTTGTCCGCTTTTGCAGGTTCTGGATAATAATAATTTATTAAATCTTGACACATTATTATTGTAGTATTATATTTACCA
>JAHIJU010000444.1 GCA_018898235.1 Actinomycetota bacterium
ACCTTCGCGGCCGTGCCCTGTCCCGTCGCGAGCTCATCGCGGTCCTGCCCCGTGCCGAGCTCGATGTGGAGCGCGCCGCGGCCCAGGTCGCCCCCGTGGTCGAGGACGTGCGGGTCCGGGGCGCGGCGGCGCTGCGTGATCTGGCCGAGCGCTTCGATCACGTCCGGCCCACCCACCTGCGGGTGCCCGCCGAGCAGCTCGCTGCGGCGCTCGCCGAGCTCGACCCGCAGGTCAAGGACGCGCTCGTCGAGACGATCGGCCGGGTGCGCAGGGTGCACGCCGCTCAGCGGCCCGCCGACTTCACCGTGCAGGTGGCGCCCGGCGCCCAGGTCCGCCAGCGCTGGGTCCCGGTGCGCCGCGTCGGGCTGTACGTGCCGGGCGGCCTGGCCGTCTACCCGTCCTCGGTCGTCATGAACGTCGTCGCCGCCCAGGAGGCGGGCGTCGCCTCGCTCGCCGTCGCCTCACCGCCGCAGGCCTCCCGCGCGGGGTTGCCGGACCCGGTGGTGCTCGCCACCTGTGCCCTGCTCGGCGTCGACGAGGTGTACGCCGTCGGCGGGGCCCAGGCGATCGCGATGCTGGCCTACGGTGCCGACGGGCAGGAGCCGGTCGACGGCGCGACGCTCTGCGAGCCGGTCGACGTGATCACCGGTCCCGGCAACGTCTATGTCGCGGCGGCCAAGCGGTTGGTCCGGGGCGTCGTCGGGATCGACGCCGAGGCGGGGCCCACCGAGATCGCGATCCTGGCCGACGCCACGGCCGACCCGGAGCACGTGGCCGCCGACCTGCTGTCCCAGGCCGAGCACGACCCGATGGCCGCCTCCGTGCTGGTGACCAGCTCGGTCGAGCTCGCCGACGCCGCGGTGGCCGCCTTGGACAGGCGGCTGGCGCGGACCGCGAACCGCGAACGGGCCCGCGCGGCACTGGCGGGTCCGCAGTCGGCGGTCGTGCTGGTCGACGATGTCGAGGCCGGGCTGGCTGTGGTCAACGCGTACGGTGCCGAGCACCTGGAGCTCCAGACCGCCGGGGCGGCGGCGCTGGCCCAACGGGTGACCAGCGCCGGCGCCATCTTCGTCGGCTCCTACTCGCCCGTGTCGTTGGGCGACTACATCGCCGGGTCCAACCACGTCCTGCCGACCGGCGGCTGCGCGCACTACGCCTCGGGGCTGGGTGTGCACTCCTTCGTCCGGGCGGTCCAGGTCATCGAGTACGACCAGGGTGCGCTCGCGCAGGTGGCCGACAAGGTGGTGGCCCTGGCCGATGCCGAGCAGCTCCCGGCGCACGGTGAGGCTGTGCAGGCGCGCTTCGGTCGCTAGGACCCGGCCACGGACCGGTCGGCCCCACGTCAGGCGCCGGGTGCTCCCTAGAATCGCACCGTGCCCGTCGCCGACAGCCCCGCCCGACCCGTTCTGCCGTTGCGCGCCGAGCTGGCGGGTCTGCACCCCTACGGTGCGCCGCAGCTGGACGTCCCGGTGCTGCTCAACGTCAACGAGAACCCGTACCCGCCGTCGGCGCAGGTCGTGGCATCGATCGCCGATGCGGTCACGCAGGCGGCGGCGGGTCTCAACCGGTACCCGGACCGCGACTTCCGCGCGCTGAGCGAGGACCTGGCCGCCTACCTCGGCACCGAGTCGGGTGTCGCGCTGAGCCCCGAGCAGATCTGGGCGGCGAACGGCTCGAACGAGGTGATGCTGCACCTGCTGCAGGCCTTCGGAGGGCCGGGTCGGGTCGCGGTGAGCTTCGCGCCGACGTACTCGATGTACCCCGAGTACGCCCGGGACACCTCCACCGGGTGGGTGACCGGGCGGCGCGCCGACGACTTCACCCTCGACGTCGACCACGCGGTCGCGACCATCGTCGAGCACCAGCCGTCCGTCGTCCTGCTGGCCAGCCCCAACAACCCGACCGGTACGGCGCTGCCCGCGCCCACCACCGTGGCCGTGCTCGATGCGGCCGCACGCGTGCCCGGCGGGTGCGTCGTGGTGGTCGACGAGGCGTACGGGGAGTTCCGGCGCCGCGGGACGCCCTCGGCCCTGGAGCTGCTGGCCGACCACCCGCAGCTGGCGGTGTCCCGGACCATGTCCAAGGCGTTCGGCCTGGCCGGTGCGCGCATCGGCTACCTGGCGGCGGCGCCGGCCCTGGTGGACGCCCTGCGTGTGGTGCGGCTGCCGTACCACCTGTCGGCGGTCACCCAGGCGGTCGCCCGGGCGGCGCTCGCGCACTCGGTCGAGCTGATGGCCCAGATCGGCTCGCTGCGGGCCGAACGCGACGCGCTGGTGGACTGGCTGCGGGGGCGCGGGCACCAGGTCGCGGCATCCGACGCCAACTTCGTGCTGTTCGGCAGGTTCGCGGACCGGCACGCCGTCTGGCAGGGTCTGCTCGACCGGGGGGTGCTCATCCGTGAGGTGGGGCCCGACGGGTGGCTGCGGGTGTCGGTCGGCACCCCGGCGGAGACGGCGGCCTTCAAGGCCGCCCTGGACCAGGTGGTGGCATCGTGAGCGCACCGGCGCACCGGACGGCTGTCGTGGACCGCACGACGAGCGAGTCGAGCGTGCACGTCGAGATCGACCTCGACGGGACGGGGCGCACCGACATCTCCACGACGGTCCCGTTCTACGACCACATGCTCACGGCGCTGGGCAAGCACTCGCTCATCGACCTCGTGGTCCGTGCCTCGGGTGACACCCAGATCGATGTCCACCACACGGTCGAGGACGTCGCCATCGCGTTCGGTGACGCGCTGCGTGAGGCATTGGGCGACAAGGTGGGCATCGCGCGCTACGGCGACGCGACCGTGCCGCTCGACGAGGCGCTCGCGCAGGCCGTCGTCGACGTGTCGGGGCGGCCGTACCTCGTGCACAGCGGGGAACCGGCCGGGCAGGAGTACCACCTCATCGGCGGGCACTTCACCGGCTCGCTCACCCGGCACGTGCTGGAGTCGATCGCGCACCACGCCGCGATCACCGTGCACGTGCGGGTGCTGGCCGGCCGCGACCCGCACCACATCGTCGAGGCGCAGTTCAAGGCGCTGGCGCGAGCGTTGCGGGCCGCCGTCGCTCCCGATCCGAGGGTCGAGGGCGTGCCGTCCACCAAGGGCGCGCTGTGAGCCGCTCGCGGGTCGATGCGGTGCAGCGATGAGCGACGAGGTGCCGGACGACCTGTCGGAGCTCGACGAGCCGGTGACCGTCGCGCTGCTGCTCACCCAGGTGGCCGCGGCCGAACCGCTCGCCGCGGTCTGCTCGTTGTCGGGTGTGGTCGCCCAGGTGATCTCCTCGGGAGTCGGGGCCGTCGCCGTGCTGGAGGACCCGGGCACCGGACCGGCCGGTGCGGCCGCGGTGTCCCGGCTGCTCGGCGGGACGACGGTGGTCCTGCTCGAGCGTCGGGCGGGGGCGATCGCCGCGACCTCCTGGGCCGCCGGGCGCCAGGACGCCGAGCTCGCGCCCGGGCTGGTGCTCTCGCAGGCGCCCACCCTCGTGGAGGACCTGCTGCTCGGCGACGTCGAGCCGGTCGCGGTCGACGGCGTCGTGAGCAGCGCCGGAATCTCGCGGCTGCGCGCACTGCGGCTGCTCGCCAAGGTCACCCGCCGCGGCCGTTCGCCGTCGTGAGCACCCGGGCGCCGCACGACGCCCGGTAGGCTGGTCGTGTGGCCACCCCGTCCGTCGTCGTGCTCGACTACGGCTTCGGGAACGTCCGCTCCGCTGTCCGTGCGCTCACCCGGGTCGGTGCGACGGTGGAGCTGACCGCCGATCTGGACGCTGCGATGGCGGCCGACGGTCTGCTGGTCCCGGGGGTCGGCGCCTTTGCCGCAGTGATGGCGGGACTGCGGGCCGTGCGCGGTGACCAGGTGATCGACCGTCGGCTGGCAGGCGGGCGGCCGGTGCTCGGCATCTGCGTCGGTATGCAGGTGCTGTTCGCCGAGGGGGTCGAGCACGGCGTTCAGGCCGAGGGCCTCGCGCAGTGGCCGGGGGTGGTGGACCGGCTGGAGGCCGACGTCGTGCCGCACATGGGCTGGAGCCGGGTGGAGCCGCCCGAGGGCTCGGTGCTCTTCGACGGGCTCGCCGACGAGCGGTTCTACTTCGTGCACTCCTACGCCGCCCGCACCTTCCCGCTGTCCGACCAGCGGCGGCCGGGACCCGTCGCCGCTCCGTTGGTGACGTGGGCGGAGCACGGTGACCGGTTCGTGGCCGCCGTGGAGAACGGCCCCCTGGCCGCGACCCAGTTCCACCCCGAGAAGTCCGGCGACGCCGGCGCCCAGCTGCTGGAGCGCTGGGTCTCGACCCTGACCTGATGAGGACCTCCGTGGATCACGTGCTGACCCTGCTGCCCGCCGTCGACGTGGCCGGGGGCCAGGCCGTCCGGCTCGTCCAGGGCGAGGCCGGCTCCGAGACGCACTACGGCGACCCGCTCGACGCTGCGCTCGCATGGCAGGCGGGCGGTGCGCGCTGGGTGCACCTGGTCGACCTGGACGCTGCCTTCGGGCGGGGCGACAACGCTCGCCGGCTCGCTGCGGTCAGCGCGTTCCTGATCGGCGCCGGCGTCCAGGTCGAGCTCTCGGGTGGCATCCGAGACGATGCGACCCTCGAGCGTGCGCTGTCGGCCGGGGCGACCCGGGTGAACCTCGGGACGGCCGCCCTGGAGGACCCGGCCTGGACCGCCCGGGTGATCGCCGAGTACGGCGACCGCATCGCCGTCGGCCTGGACGTGCGAGGGACGACGTTGGCCGCGCGCGGCTGGACCCGCGAGGGCGGGGACCTGTGGGAGGTGCTGGCGCGGCTGGACGATGCGGGGTGCGCCCGGTACGTCCTGACCGACGTGACGAAGGACGGGACGCTGCGCGGCCCGAACCTGGAGCTGCTGCGCGAGGTGTGCGCGCGCACCGACGCGCCCGTGGTCGCCTCCGGTGGGGTCTCGACGCTCGACGACCTGCGGGCGCTGCGTGAGCTCGTGCCGACCGGGGTCGAGGGCGTGATCATCGGCAAGGCGCTGTACTCGGGCGCATTCACCCTCCCGGAGGCCCTGGACGTGGCCGGCCGGCCATGAGCGGTCGCGACCTGCCCGCCTCGTCGCCGTTCTCCCAGGACGACGGCTCGGCCGATCCCGCGCTGGCCCGGGTGCTCGCCGCCTACGAACGCGGTGCGGTGGACGTGGGCGCCGTCGTCGACGCACTGGGACGGACCCGGGTGCTGGTCCCCGTGCTCGCGCACCCGACGGGCGAGCGCCCGGCGGGCGACCAGGTGGGCTGCCACGACGAGACCGCCGGGGTGGTCGCCGTCGCGGGTCCGGACGGGCGCACGGCGCTGCCGGTCTTCACCAGCGTGCAGTCGTTGGCACGCTGGAGCGCCGAGGCCCGTCCCGTCCCGGCGACGGCCGACCGCGCGGCGGCGTCGGCGCTCGCGGAGGGGTGGCCGGTGCTGGTGCTCGATGCCGGCGGCCCGGTGCGGGTGGTGATCGGCAGGCCGGCCGTCCAGGCGCTGGCGGCCGGCGAGACGTGGCGCCCTGCGGTCAGTGACGGAGTGGTCGACGACGAGGTCGCCGATGCGGTGCGGACCGCGCTGCACGGGGTGCTCGGGGTGCTCGACGCCCGGCCCGAGCCGGGGGACCGCGCCGAGCTCGCGGTGCGCCTGCAGGTGATGGCCGGGCTCGACCGTGCGCGGCTGGAGCGGGTCGTCGCGCGGGCCGATGCCGCGCTGGCGGCCGAGCCGACCGTGGCGGCCAGGGTGGACTCGGTCGAGCTTCGCGTGGTGCGCTGAGGCGCACGGTCAGCGCCGGCGCAGCGCCCTGGCCGCCAGCGCCGTCACCAGCACGGCGGCCACCAGGATCTGCCCCCCGAGGACGGCCCGGTTGAGGTCGAACGTCGGGTGGAAGTGGACCCCGGACCCGTCGACCTCGTAGACCCCGACCGGCACGGCGCGCACCCCGAGGCCACCGCCGCCGCCGTGGCCGGAACCGACGGCGTCACTGCCCGACCCGGCCGGCCCCTCGGCGCCGCCGGAGCCGAGCCCGGACACCCCCAGCACCGTGGCCACGGGGATGACGAGGGTCCCCGAACGTTCGTAGGCCTCGCCGAAGACCCGACGCACCGTGAACGTGTCCTTGACGGAGCCGACGAAGGCGCTGGGGTCGAACGCGTGCTCTGGCATCGGGTCCTCCTGGTGACGGGGTCGGGCGCGGGTCGCCCGATCAGCATGGACCGAACCGGTGGCGCGCACCACGCGTTGCGTGAGTGCGGGCCGTCCCCTGAGACACTGGTGCCATGCCCCGCCCGTCGTACCGCGCCTTGTTGCGCCTTCCGGGCGTTCCTGGCCTGTACGTGCTGTCGTTCTTCGCCCGCATCCCGCACGCCATGTCGGGTCTGGTGCTCACCTTGCACGTGGTGGGGCCGTTGCACCGTGGCTATGCGCAGGCCGGGATCGCAACGGCGGCGGCCACCGTCGGGATGGCGGTGGGCGGTCCGTGGCGCGGGCGTCTGGTCGACAGGTACGGGCTGCGGCGCGCGATCCTGCCGTCGGTCCTCGTGGAGTCGGTGGTCTGGATCTGCGCGCCACGTCTGGGCTTCGAGGCCCTCGTGGTGGCCGCCTTCGTCGGCGGACTGTTCCTGGTCCCGGTGTTCCCGGTGACCCGGCAGTCGTTGTCCGTGCTGGTCCCCGTGAAGCTGCGGCAGGCGGCCTATGCGCTCGACTCGGCGGGGACCGAGGCCACCTTCATGCTCGCGCCCGTGGTGGCCGTGCTGGTATGCACCCGGTTCTCGACATCGGTCGCCCTCGTGGCGCTCGGGGTGGCGACCGCGGTGGCCGGACTCGGCCTCATCTGGGCGAACCCGCCGACCCGGAGCGTGGGGGCCGAGAACACCGTGGAGTCGGACGCCCAGGCGTGGCGGCCCGGCACCGAGCTGATCGTCGTGCTGCTCGCCGCGCTGGCGGCCTCTGTCGTCCTGGTCGGCACCGACCTGGCCCTGGTCGCGACCCTGAACGATGCCGGTCGGACGGCCGACGTCGGGTGGATGGTCGCCGTCTGGGCCTGCGGATCGCTCGTCGGCGCCCTGGTGTACGGCCGGATGGGTCGTTCGCCGTCGCCGCTCGTGCTCGTGGCGGTGCTGTCGGCGGTGACGGTCCCGGTCGCCTTCGTGCACGGCCCCGTGGCGCTGGCCGTGCTGGTCTTCGTCGCGGGGCTGCCCTGCGCCCCGACGTTGTCGACGATCAACGCTCGCCTGGTGACGATCGTCCCCGAAGCCCGCCGGGGTGAGGTCATCGGGTGGGCCGGCACCGTGCAGACGGTGGCGAACGCGATGGGGGCCCCGGTGGTCGGGGTGGCGGTCGACCTGGTGGGGCCGGCGGCCGGCTTCCTGCTCGCGGCTGCTCTGGGAGTGCTCGTCGTCGTGAGCGGCTGGGTCGCGCTGCGGCTGCGGGCCCGATCACGCCCCGCGGTTCCCGACCGGACCGTCGACGACGACCCGGACGGCGCCGGGGAGGGGCCTGTGCGGGCGAAGGACGCGCAGGCGGGGTTCAGCTCACCGGTCCAGTGAGTCGCTCGCCCGGGCCCTCGCCGAGCGGGTCGGGGATCGCCGACGCCTCGCGGAAGGCGAGCTGGAGGGTGCGCAGACCGTCCCGCAGTGCGCGGGCGTGCTCGTTGCCGAGCTCGGGGGCGGCGGCCGTCACCAGACCCGCGAGGGCGACGATGAGCTTGCGCGCCTCGTCGAGGTCCATGAGCTG
>JAHIJU010000445.1 GCA_018898235.1 Actinomycetota bacterium
CGGGCGAATCGCGGCGCCAGGGCGGGGTCGCGAGCCCCGGGGTCGCTCCGGTGCCGCCCCCTGCCTCACACCTCCCTCGCCCCACACCTCATCCCCTCGACCCCGTCATCGCGCAGCCCAACGACCACCAGAGCAGGCGGCAGGGCGGGGTCGCCAGCGAATCGCGGCGCCAAGGCGGGGTCGCGAGCGAATCGCCGCGCCAAGGCGGGGTCGCCAGCGAATCGCGGCGCCAGGGCGGAGTCGCGGGCGAATCGCGGCGCCAGGGCGGGGTCTCGAGCGATTGACGGCTCGAACGTAGGCAGGAGGCGGTAGGCGGTAGGCGGTAGGCCAGACTTGTCGGGTGACGATCTTCCGTGGGGATGAGGTCGATCTGCGGCTGGCGGCCTACGCCGTCGTGACCGGGGAACGCGGGATGCTGCTCGCGCACTGGACGGACCGGCGGCACGGCCACTGGACGTTGCCGGGCGGTGGCCTGGAGCCCGGCGAGCACCCCGAACAGACGCTGCTTCGTGAGGTCGAGGAGGAGACCGGGTACCAGGCCGAGATCGCCGGGCTGCTCCGGGTGCACAACCGGGTGGTGCCCGGCGGCCAGCGACTCGACGACGGACCCCGCACGTTCCAGCAGATCAGCTTCGTGTACCGCGCCCGGGTCATCGGCGGGGAGCTGCGCCCGGAGGCCGACGGGTCGACGGATGCGGCCGCCTGGTTCGCGCACGACGAGATCGACGCACTGTCCCGGGTGGACCTGGTCGACGTCGCCCGACGGGACGCCGGGATCCTCGTCGACTGACGGGGGAGTTCTCGCCCGACGGGACACGGGAATCCTCGCCCGACGGGGCGCGGGAATCCTCGTCGACTGACGTCCAGAACCCTTGCCTCATGCATCGCGGCGCGATATATATCGACCATGGCATTGAGCGAGCAGACCTACCTGGTGCTCCTGGCGCTCGCCGATGAACCGCGTCACGGCTACGGCGTCGTCCAGGAGGTCCGCACCCTGTCCGACGATCGGGTGAAGCTCGGCGCCGGGACGCTCTACGGCATCCTCGACCGGCTGGTCGCGGCCGGCCAGGCCGAGGTGTCGAACGAGGTGGTCGTCGAGGGGCGGCTGCGGCGCTACTACCGGCTGACGCCCGGCGGTCGTGCTGTGGTCGAGGCGCACACGGCCGAGCTCGCGGCTCTCGCCCGACGAGCCCGCCGGGTCCTGGCTCGACCCGCCTTCGGCGGCGTGTGAGGCGGCCGGGATGAGCAGGGTGCGGGGGGCACAGCAGGTCGACGGCTTCGAACGGTCGGCGCGGTTCTGGCTGCGCGCCTACCCGGTGCGCTGGCGTGCGGTTCGCGGCGACGAGCTGATCGGCGTGCTGCGCGATCTGGCCGCGCCCGACGCCACGCACCTGCCGCTGCGCGAAGGCCTGGGCCTGCTGCGCGCGGGCTGGGCCACCCGGTGGCGCGACGGTCCTCCGCTCGGCACCCGCCTGAAGTACCGCTGGCTCGAGCTGCCGATCCCGCCCCGGTACCGCGAATGGGCCCGCGACGACATCGACGGGCGATGGTTCGTCACCCGTCGCTTCCTTCGGCCACTGGCCCCGATCCTCGTGGCGATCTGGGGCGTCCCGATCGCGATCGGAGGGCCTCCGATCGATGCGGTGCCAGCCCTCGCGGTGGTCGTCGTGGGTCTGCCCTTCGCTCTGCGGTTCGATCTGCTGCGCCCGCAGCACGACTATCTGAGGGCCGCTGCCGCGACCCGCAACCTGCTGCCGCGCGCGGGTGAGCCGCCGACGCCCGGGGGGTTCGGACAGGCCTGGGGCCCCCGGCCCCGGCTCACGGCACGAGTCGGGACGATCCTGGCCGGCACCGGCCTCGCCCTTGGTGCCGTCATGTGGACGACGACGGCACTCATCGCACCTCGCGGACTCGCTCTCGCCGGCTGCCAGCCCGAGCCGGGTGCGAACAGCTGCTTCACGATCGACCCGGGCCCCTGGGACCCCCAGGAGTGGGCAGCGGTCGCCGTGATCGCGGTCATCGTCGGCCTGGGCCTTGCCGGCCTGGCGATGCGCCGCACCGCACGCCTGCTCGGCGACCGTCCCGCGCAGCCGGCCCGGGTGCTGGTGAGCCGAGCACCCAGAGTGGTCGGCGCCCTGGTGCTGCTGGTCCCGCTCGCCGGGTGGCAGGCCTGGCTTGAGGCGACGGGACGCTGGGTCGTGCTCGTCTCCCCCTGGGCAGCGGCGATCTGCCTGCTGATGCTGCCCGGTGCGCTCGTCGCGGCTCGGGTTGCCCGGCGCGGACCGAGCGACCTGGCCCTGGTCGACCTGTGGCAGATCGGCGTCCACGGCCGAGCTCCGCGGGTCGACCCGTGGGTTGTCGCCGTCGTGCGGGTACCGCCCGCTGCGGCGGCCCCCAGCGGGCCCGACGCGCCAACGGGCGACGGGACGGCGATCGCGACATGAGCGACACCGACCGGTTCGACCGCTCCGCCCGGTTCTGGCTGCGCGCCTACCCGGTGCGCTGGCGCGCGGTGCGCGGCGACGAGCTGATCGGTGTGCTGCGGGACCTGGCAGGCCCGGAGGCGACGCGCCTGTCGCTGCGCGAAAGCCTGGGCCTGCTCCGCTCCGGCTGGGCCACCCGGTGGCGCGACGGCCCACCGTTGCGCACCCGCCTCGCGTACCGCTGGCTCGACCGGCCGATCCCGCCCCGGTACCGCGAATGGGCCCGCGACGACATCGACGGGCGCTGGTACGACACCCGCCGCATGCTCCTCGCACCGATCGCGGTCTACGGCATCTTCTGGCTGGTCCCAGTTCTCCGAGGGCGCCAGAGCGATCTGTTCTTCGTCTTCCTGTGGGCCATGATCCTGCCCGTCACGCTCTGGTTCGATCTGCTGCGCCCCGTACGCGACCCGTATCGGACGCGCGCGGTCAACCGGCACCTCATGCCTCGGCTCGGCGAGCCGACGACGGCGATGAGGTTCGGCCAGACCCGGGGCGCCCGCCCCCGAATCGAGGCGCGACTCGGCACGACCCTGGCCTGCCTCGCCCTCGGGTTCGGTGCCGTCCTCTGGACGACGGTCGCACTCGTCGTGCCCCGTGGACCGGCCATCGTCGGCTGCCCACCCGAGCCTGAGTCGCTCGTTTGCTTCACGTTCGGCTCGGCGTCCTGGCACCCCCAGCGGTGGGCAGCCCTCGCCGCGGTCGCCATCATCGTCGGGCTGCTCCTGGCCCGCCGAGCCGGCCGCCGCACCGCACGCCTGCTCAGCGAGCGTCCCGCGCAGCCCTACCGGGCGCTGGTGAACCGGGCACCCGGCCTCATCACCGCGCTGGTGCTGCTGGTCCCGCTCGCGGGGTGGCAGGCCTGGCTCGAGGCGACCGGACGGTGGGTCGCGCTCATCTCCCCCTGGGCATCGGCGATCTGCCTGCTCATGCTGCCCGGTGCCCTGGTCGCCGCTCGGGCCGCCCGGCACGGCCCGAGCGACACCGCCCTGGTCGACCTGTGGCAGATCGGCCTGCACGGCCGCGCCCCGCAGCTCGACACCTGGGTCGTCGTCGTCGTACGGATGCCGGCGGTGAGCCTCGACGCGGGCGAACCGACAGACGACGGCCCGGGCGTGACGGCATGAGCGACACCGACCAGTTCGACCGCTCCGCACGCTTCTGGCTGCGCGCCTACCCGGTGCGCTGGCGGTCGGTGCGCGGCGATGAGCTGCTCGGCGTGCTGCGGGACCTGGCGGGCCCAGAGGCGACACGCCTGTCGCTGCGCGAAGGCCTGGGCCTGCTGCGCTCCGGTTGGGTCACCCGCTGGCGCGACGGCCCACCGCTGCGCACCCGGCTGGCCTACCGGCTGTTCGACCGTCGGGTCCCGGTCGCCCACCGCGAGTGGGTCCGGGACGACATCGCCGGCCGGTGGTTCCTCACCCGGCGGATGATGCGGACCCTGCTGATCTGGGCGGGCATCTTCGTCCCGTGGATGGCCTCGGTCGACCCGCATCGTCTGATGCCGTTCGCGGTCATCTGGGTCCCGGCCCTGGCGCTCGGCGTGGTCCTGGACGTCGCGCCGCCGGCCAACGACCGCGTCCGCACCGTCGCCGCGGCCAAGCACCTGCTGCCGCGGCCGGGCGAGCGGGCCGTACCGGGTGGCTTCACGGCGGGGCTCGCCGCACGGATCCGGATCTCCGCCCGCACCGGGACCTTGCTGCTCGTCGCGACGCTGGGGTTCGGGGCTGCGATCTGGGTGCCGGCCACGATGCTCGCGTCCTCACTCCCCGTTCCCCGGACCTGCCCGACGAGCGCGGCCTGCCTGAGCTTCGGATCGCAATCCTGGCCCGAAGGGCTTCGGCTGCTCACCCTCGGAACCGCCCTCGGGGTGGGGGTGCTGGCGGCGTCGGTCGCGGCGGGCCGGTTCGCCCGGATCCTGCCGGCCCGCCCGGCACAACCATCCCGGCTGGTGGTCGGGCACCTCGGGCGTCAGTACGCGGCGCTGCTCATCGTCGGCCCGCTCCTGGTGTGGCAGGCACGGGGGGAGACGCTCCCCGCGCAGACGGCGGTGATCGCACCGCTGGGTGCCGTCCTGACGCTGGTGCTGCTCCCCGGTGCCGTCACGGCGTGGCGCGCGACCCGACCCGGGCCGGCGGACCTGGCCCTCGTCGACCTCTGGCGGGTCGGTCTGCTCGGGCGCGTGCCTCAGATCGACGATCCCGTGACCGGTGTGGTCCGACGCCCGGTCGCGACCCGACCCGGGCGCCCCTGACCGCGTCGCTCGTCACCGGCGCGAGGTCGCCGCGACCTGCTCAGCCCAGGTCGACCTCCGGCAGCCTGCCGAGCCCGTCGGCGACGGGGATCGCCGCGATCAGCCGACGCGTGTACGGGTCCTGCGGTGCGGACCAGACCCGTTCGGTCGGCCCTTCCTCGACGATCCGACCGGCGCGCATGACGGCGACCCGGTCGGCGATGGTCCGCACGATCGACAGGTCGTGACTGATGAACAGCAGACCCGCACCCGACCCGACGGCCACGTCCCGCAGCAGCCGGGCGACCTGGGCCTGCAGGGACGCGTCGAGCGAGGCGATCGGCTCGTCGCCGATGAGCAGCCGCGGCCCGGCAGCCATGGCCCGTGCGATGGCCACCCGCTGGCGCTGCCCACCGCTGAACTCGTGCGGGTACCGAGCGGCGACGCCCGCATCGAGCCCGACGTCGGCCAGGAGGGTGGCGATGCTCGGGGCGTGCTCGCGACCGGCCGGGTGGATGGCCCGGGCGTCCTCGATCTGGTTCCCCACCCGGCGCCGCGGGTTGAGCGAGGCGTTCGGGTTCTGGAACACCAGCTGGATGCGGGCCAGCCGGGCCGGCCGACGGCGCAGCCCGAGCGGCTCGACCGCGTCGCCGTCGAAGGTGATGGTCCCGGCGGTGGGGCGTTCGAGCCCGCAGACCGCACGCGCGAGCGTCGACTTGCCGCAGCCGGACTCCCCGACCAGGCCCACCACCTCACCCGGGGCGACATCCAGGTCGACGCCGTCCACCGCGCGCAGGTCGGGCAGGCCCCGCCGGCGGTAGCCCACCTGCAGCCCGCGCAGCTCCAGGCCGCTCACGACCGGCCGCCGTGCGGCAGCGACTCGATGAGCGAGCGCGTGTACGGGTCCTGGGGCCGGGTCAGCACGTCGAAGCGCGGGCCCTGCTCGACCACGCGCCCGGCACGCAGCACCGTGACGGTGTCGGCGACGGCGGACATCACCGCGAGGTCGTGCGTGATGAGCACCGTGGCGATCCCCAGGTCGTCGGACAGCGAACGCAGCAGGCGCAGCACCCCGGCCTGCACGGTGACGTCGAGCGCCGTGGTCGGTTCGTCGGCGAGCAGCACCTGCGGTTCGCAGGCGATGGCCGAGGCGATCGCGATGCGCTGCAGCTGCCCCCCGCTGAACTGGTGCGGGAACTTGCGCAGCGCCTCGCGCGGCTCGGGCACCTGGGCCCGGTCGAGCGCGTCGACGGCACGTTCGACGGCCTGGACGCGGGTCAGCCGCAGGTGGTGCCGGACATGGTCGGTGACCTGGTGCCCGATGGACAGCAACGGGTGGAACGCACCCGCGGGGTCCTGGAACACCATGGCGACGTGCCGCCCGCGCACCGCGTTGCGCTCCCGCTCGGGCAGGTCGAGCAGCTCCCGGCCGTCGAGCCGGACACTGCCGGTGGCGCGACCTCCTCGCGGCAGCAGCCCGAGGACGGCGAGCGCCGTCATCGACTTCCCCGAGCCCGACTCCCCGGCCAGCCCGGTGACCTGTCCGGCAGGCACGTCCAGGTCGATGCCGTCGAGCACGGCCGTACCCCCCAGCTCGACCCGCAGGTCGCGGACCGCCAGGCGCACCGCGCTCACAGCGCCCGCCCCGCGACGGTCGACCGGGTGTGCGGGTCCAACGCGTCGCGCAGGGCGTCGCCGACGAAGTTGACGGCCGCCACCACGCTCAGGATCGCCAGCCCCGCCGACGTGCCGATCCACCAGGCGTCGAACTGCTGCACCCCGTCGGCGACCATCGACCCCCACTCCGGCGTCGGCGGGACGGTGCCCAGCCCGAGGAAGGACAGGCCCGAGAGCACCAGGATCGCGCTGCCCACGTCCAGGGTGGCGAGCACCAGGACGGGCGCCGCGACGTTGGGCAGGATGTCGCGACGCAGCGAGGTCCACGGCCCGGCACCGAGCAGACGGCCGGCGACGACGTACTCGCGGGTCTTGGCGCCCAGCACGAGCGACCGCGTGACACGGGCGTACTGCGGCCAGTTGACCAGCAGGATCGCGATCACGGCGTTGACCAGGCTGGGCCCGAGCGCGGCCGCGACGACCATCGCCAGGATGATCGTGGGGAACGCCAGCACCATGTCGGCGACCCGCATCACCACCTCGTCCACCCATCCGCCGAGGTACCCGGCGAGCGCACCGAGGACGGCGCCGACCACGAGGCAGCCGACGACGAGCGCGACCGCCACCGGGATCGAGAGCCGCGACCCGAAGACGACCCGGGAGAGCACGTCCCGGCCGAGCGAGTCGGTGCCGAGCAGGTGCGCGCCTCCGGGTGCGGCGAGCCGGTCACCGGACTGCTCGAGCGGGTCGAACGGTGCGAGCAGCGGCGCCAGGGCCGCGACCAGCAACCACACGACGAGCACGACGGCGCCCAGCACCGCGAGCGGCTGGCGCCAGGGCGACCGCTCGCCGCGGGGCGCGAGCCGCCGGGTCCACCGGCCGGGGCGTTCCAGGACGTCGCTCATCCGAGCCTCACCCGCGGGTCCACCAGACCGGTCACCAGGTCCACGAGGAAGTTGATGGTGATGTAGGTGACGCCGACCACGATCCCGACACCCATGATGGCCGGCAGGTCGAGCTTGGTCGCGGCCAGGTAGGCGTACTGCCCGAGCCCGTTCCAGGCGAAGATCTGCTCGGTGAGCACGGCCCCGGACAGCAGCGAGCCGAACGCCAGCCCGACCATCGTGAGGATCGGCAGCAGGGCACCGCGCAGCACGTAGCCGAAGGTCACCTGCCTGGGTGCCAGGCCACGGGCCCGGGCCGCCGTGACGTACGGCTCGGCGAGCACGTCGAGCACCGCCGAGCGGGTGAACCGCACGAGCAGACCCGCGATGTAGAGCGTGAGCACCAGGGCGGGCAGCACGAGGTGCAGCGAGGCGTTCGCGACGATCGACCACTGCCCGGCCAGGGCACCGTCGATCGTGTAGAAGCCCGTGACGTGCGGTGGGGGTGTGAGGGTCGCGTCGAGCCGGCCGGAGCCGGGCAGCCAGCGCAGCCGGAAGAAGAACACGTAGAACACGACGAGCGAGAGCCAGAACATCGGGGTGGAGACGCCGAGCAGGCTGACCACCCGGATCACCTGGTCGGTGAACCGTCGGTGCCGCAGCGCCGCGAGCAGGCCGAGCCCGACGCCGAGCAGCACCGAGACCACCAGCACCGCCGTCGCGAGCTCGGCCGTCGCGGGGAACGCCCCGGCGAGGTCGACGGCGACGGGGTGCCGGGTCTGCGGGGAGGTGCCGAGGTCGCCGTGCAGCAGGCGTACGAGGTAGTGCCAGTACTGCAGCGGCAGCGGGTCGTCCAGGCCCATCTGCCGCCGGTACTCGGCGACGATCTGCGGGTCGGCGGCGGCCTGGTCACCCAGCACCGCGGCCAACGGGTCCGCGGGCACCAGGTTGGTGAGCACGAAGGTGACCACCGTGATCCCCCACAGCAGCAGCACCGAGATGCCCAACCGGGCCATGACGTAGCCCACCAACGGGTGGGCACGCCGACGCGACCCGCGGAGGTCGTCCGCGGGTCGCGTCGAGACGTCGTTGCTCATGCGGTGGGGCTCAGTGGATCGACGCGAGGTCGAGCAGCCACAGCGGGCTCGGCACGACGTCCGAGACTGTCGTCGTGGTCACCACCGACTGGGCCGGCTGCAGGAGCGGCACGATCGGGCCGACCTCGTTGAGCGTGCGCTGCAGGTCCTGGTAGGCGGCGTTGCGGGTGTCCGCCGACGCGGCCTGCGCGGCCGCGACGAGCGGGGCCACCTGCTGGCCGGTGGCCGAGTCCGCGGTCCAGTTCGCCCGCTTGGCGACGCCCTGCCCGGGCGTGAACGCCAGGTAGTTCGACGCGTCCGGGAAGTCCGGGCCCCAGTACGACAGCGCGGCCTGGACGGTGTTCGAGCGCAACGTCGAGTAGTAGGTCGCGGCGGGCTGGGGGTCCAGCTGCAGGGTGATCCCGACAGCCTTGAGGTCCGCCTGGATCGACTGGGCGATGAGCTCGAGGCGCAGGCCCTGGACCGTCACGTCGCTGGCGTACAGGTAGCTGATCGGCTCACCGGCGTAGGTCGACCTCGCGAGCAGCTCCTTGGCCTTGGCGACGTCGTAGCTGTTCGTCGGGTCGCTGGTGAGCGCACCCGGGAACTGCACCGGCACCACCCCACCGGGCTGGACCGAGCCCTTGCCGGCGATGTCGAGCAGCTTGCTGTAGTCGATGGCGTGCCGGACGGCGGCGACGAAGTTCGGGTCGGACGCGGCCTTGCCGTGCTCGGCGTCGGCGGCGAAGAACGTGTAGACCGTGAACCCGGAGATGCCGTTGATGACCGTGGTCGAGCCGCCGTCGACGCCCTTGGTGCCGTCCGGCGAGATGTCGAGCGCGATCTGGGCGGTGCCGGACTGCACGTTGAGCTTCTGGGTGGCCGGGGCGACGTTCTCGATGACGATCTTGTCCCAGGTCGGCGCCGTGCCGACGTAGTTCGGGTTGCGCTTGAGCACGATCTTCGAGCTCACGTCGAGGGTGTCGATCTGGTAGGCGGCCGACCCTGCCGAGGCCGTGTTGAGGTAGGCCTCGGCCGCGTCGTCGGTGCCGGTCGTCCCGCCGTGCGCCACGACGAGCGACTTCTCCACGATGCCCAGCGAGGGGTTCGCCAGGACGGCGGGCAGCGCAAGGTTCGGCGCGGTGGTGGTGAGGGTGAGGGACTTCTCGTCGACCTTGGCCACGGTCACGCCGTCGAGCAGGAACGACGGGCTGCCGGTGATCCCCTGCACACGCTGGTAGGAGAACACGATGTCGTCGACGGTCACGGGGGTGCCATCCGCGAACTTGTGCTCGCCGTTCAGGGTGAGCGTGAGCGTGCGGTTGTCGGGCGAGAACGCGAAGGTCGTGAGCTCGGGCACGGGCTTCGTCAGGTCGGTGCCCTCGAAGGTCGTGGCGTGCTCGTAGACGTTGTGCCCGAGCAGCTCACCGGTGAACTCGTAGGAGCGGGCCGGGTCGGCCGTCTTGAGGTCGAACGTGCTGTCGACCACGAGCGTGCCGCCGGACGCGGACGACGCGGCGGGGGCGGACCCCGACGAGCCGCACGCGGCCAGGGCGAGGGCGGCGGACGCCGCCAGGAGCGGGACGACGAGGGAATGTCGCAGGGTGCGGTGCATGGGGCTCTCCACAGGGGAACGGGCGCGCGGCGACGGGGGTCCGTGCGGGCGCGCAGGTGAGGGGGTGCGGCGCTCGGGGCGCCGCGGGACGCGCGATCAGGTGGCCCGGCGGGATCCCGGGGCCTGCGGGGTCAGACGCGCAGGGTCTGCGTCAGTGACGACAGGGGACGACCCGGCGCGTCCGACGACAGCAGAGGACCCGGTCGGTCGTCGCCTGGGCCGTCGTCGTGCGAGCCGCCATGCCTGTCGTCTCCTTCAGTCCCGCTCCGAGGGGCGGATCGTGCGCTTGCCCGGACGAACCGTCCGAGCCAGGTCTTCTCCCGGGGGCACCCCGTCGCTGAGGGGTTGCCGTCTCACCTGCCGGGTCAGCCGCCCACCAGGGGCGACATGAGAACTCTTGACCGGTCAACGACACTACCAGCGACGTAGAGGGAGGCCCGGAGCAACCACATCGTGGGACACAGGTCCCGGGATGCGGCGGCGGTCCCCGGCGAGACCCCGCCCGCCTCGCTCCGCCCGCGCCGTAGACTCAGCCCCGCCAGCCACCCGCCGCACCCCGGGAGAGCACTGTGGGACGTGTCGTCGTCGACGTCATGCCGAAGCCGGAGATCCTCGACCCGCAGGGCAAGGCCGTCGCCCGCGCACTGCCCCG
>JAHIJU010000446.1 GCA_018898235.1 Actinomycetota bacterium
GGGGGTCGTGGTGAACACCAGCGGCCAGAGCAGGTCGTTCCAGTTGTTGACGAACGTGAAGATCGCCAGCGTGAGCAGCGCGGGCACGGCGTTGGGCAGCACGATGGAACGGAAGATGCGCAGCTCGCTCGCGCCGTCGATCCGGGCCGCGTTGTCCAGGTCCCGGGGCAGCGAGACGAAGAACTGCCGCAGGAAGAAGATCCCGAAGGCGTCCGCGGCGCGCGGCACGATCATGCCCGCGTAGGTGTTGACCCAGCCCAGGTGCGCGACCAGCTGGTAGACGGGGATGAGGGTGGCCTGGAACGGGATCATCAGGCTCGCGACGATCGCGACCAGCAGCGCGCGGCTGCCGCGGAAGTCCAGCCGCGCCAGGGCGTAGGCGGCGAGGGAATCGAAGACCAGCGCGAACGCCGTGACCCCACCGGCGAACACGAAGCTGTTGAGGCACAGCCGTGCGAACGGCAGGTCGGTGAAGATCCGGTCGAAGTTGTTCAGCGTCCACGATCCCGGTACCAGGGTCGGCGGGAAGGCGTTGATCTCGGCGGTCGGCTTGAACGCGGTGAACACGATGACCAGCACCGGCAGCAGCACGATGAGGGTGAGCGCGGTGACGGCGGCCAGCAGCAGCCAGCGCGAGGCGGTGCGGCCGGGCCGGAACCGCCGGGCGGCGAGGGTCGCGGTGCTCATGAGGCGGTGTCCTTCTCACGGGCGCCGAAGAACCGGAACTGGACGAGGGACAGGACGAGGGTGGCGAGCAGCAGCACGTAGGACAGCGCCGTCGCGACCCCGAGGTCGAGCTTCTTGAATCCCTCCTGGTAGATCTCCATGACGACGGTCTGCGTGCTGCGGTACGGACCGCCGCTGGTCATCACATAGATCTGGTCGAACGCCTGCAGCGCGGCGATCATCGCGAACACCACCACGAACGTCAGGGTGGTGGACAGCTGCGGCACGGTGACGTGCACGAACCGTCGCCAGGCCCCGGCCCCGTCGAGGGTGGCCGCCTCGTACAGCGATACGGGGATCTCCTGCAGCCCGGCGATGAAGATGACCATGTAGAACCCGACGTTCTTCCAGATCGCGACGAGCACCACGGTCGGCATGGCCCAGGTCGGGTCCTGGAGCACGTTCCCGACGTGGATGCCGACCGAGCGCAGCCAGGAGGTGAGCAGGCCGATCTGCGGGTCGAGCAGGTAGCTCCAGGCGAAGGCGGCGACGGCCAACGAGACGATGAACGGGACGAACAGCGCGGTACGGAAGACGTTTCGGCCGATCAGCGCACGGTTGGTGAGCAGCAGCGCGAGCGCCAGGGCGCCGATCAGCGCGGTGGGGGTGAACATCACGGTGTAGAGCGCGGTGTTGCCGAGCGTCGCGAGGATCTTGGCGTTGGTGAAGATCTGCACGTAGTTGTCCAGACCGACCCAGCGGGGTGTGCCGAACCCGCTGGCGTCGGTGAACGACAGCCGGAGGGCCGACACCATGGGCCAGGCGACGAATGCGAGCAGGATGATGAGCGCCGGCGTCATGAACAGCGCGGCGATGCGGATCTGCTGCCGTGCTGCCACGGGCCGTCCGCCGAGCGGGGCGGGCGCCCGGTAGGGCTTCGTCGCGCGGGGGCCGCGCGCGGTTCTGGTCATGAGGTTCCTTCGTGGTGACCGGTGGCCGCCGCCCGCGGGGACGGGACGGCGGCCACCGTCGGTGCGGGCGGCTCAGCCGTCGAGGGACTGCTGGGCGGATTTCGAGGCGGTCGCCAGCAGGGTGGCGGGGTCGCCGCCGGCGAGGGCCTTCTGCGTCGCCTCGTCGATCGCTGCGAGGACGTCCGTGCTGTTGGCGACCCCGGGGAGCAACGGCCGGGCGGTGTCGGCGAAGCCGGTGAGGGTGGCCACCACGGGGTTCGACGAGACGTCGGCCGCCGGGATGTCGGTGCGCAGCGGCGGCCAGCCCGAGCCGAGCGACCAGGTGGTGGACACCTTCTTGGAGAAGAAGTAGTCGAAGAACTTCTCCGCGGCCGCCTTCTTCGCCCCATCGGCCTGGGAGGTCACCGCCGCCGAGATACCGATGGCCGAGGACGCCTGCGCGACCGGACCGGCGTGGATGGCGGCGATGCCGTAGTCGATGTTGTTCTCGGTGGCGACGCTGGCCATCCAGGGGCCGCCGACCTCCATCGCGGCCTTCCCGGAGGAGAACAGCTTGTCCGAGGCGACCCCGTCCAGACCGGTCGGGGAGATCTTGTCCTTGATGACGGCGTCGGCCCAGTAGGTGAGGGTCTTGACGTTCGCCGAGGAGTCGATGACCGAGGTCGACCCGTCGGTGAGCTCCCCGCCGTTCCCGTAGAACAGGCTGGGCCACACGCCGTTGCCGACGGTCGAGTGGTCGGGGAGCGCGAGGCCGTACTGCTCGGGCGTCCCGTCGCCGTTCTCGTCGATCGTGAGCTTCTTGGCGTCGGCGACCCACTCGTCCCAGGTGGTCGGGAACGTGGTGATGCCGGCTGCAGCGAACAGCGTCTTGTTGTAGACGACGGACAGCGGGACGAAGCCGATGGGGACCCCGTAGGCGCTCCCGTCCACCTGGACCATCTCGACCGCGTGGGGGTTGAGCGAGGCGTTCTTCGTGGTGTCGCTCGCGTAGAAGTCGTCGAGCGTGGCGAAGGCGCCCTTGGAGGCGTAGACGGGGAGGTTCTCGGCGGGCAGGGCCACGATGTCCGGACCCTCGTCGGCGGACAGCGCGGTGAGCAGGGTGTCCCCGATGACGGCCCAGGTCTTGGTGGTCGTCTGGATCGTGATGTCCGACTGCGAGGAGTTGAAGTCGGTGACGATCTGGTCGAGCACCTTGCCGTCGGCCTCGGTGTAGCCGTGCCAGAAGGTGAGGGTCACCGGACCCGATGAGGCCGTGGCCGAGGACCCTGAGGACCCCGAGCAGCCGGCCAGTGCGAAGGACGAGCCCGCGGCGACGACCGCGAGCGCCGCTACCAGTTTCTTCATTGAACGCCTCTCTGGGGATCGACCACTTCGTCGATCGAGCGGGATGTACAACGTTGCATTTCCAACGTTGTAGACGGGAGTATAGGGACTCGCTGCACCGCGGTCAACGGGGTCAGGACGCGGCTACGGAACCTGCGGCGAGGGAAGCCGGCGGGGCCGACTCGCGCACCACGAGCGTGGTCGGCACCGTCACGACCCGGGGGGCAGGGTCGCGGGTCGGCTCCGCGGCGATCCGCTCCACGAGTGCGGTCACCGCCTCCTGCGCGATCCGGGCGCGGTGCGGGTCGATCGTCGTCAGGCTCGGCATCGCGAACTGCGCCTCGGCCACATCGTCGAAGCCGATCACGGCCACGTCCTGCGGCACGCGCAGACCCGCCTGGTGCAGGACCCGCAGCGCGCCCAGCGCGAGCTCGTCGTTGAGCGCGAAGATCGCGTCGAACGCGACCGACCGGGCGATCAGCTCACGGGCCGTGTCGGCGCCGTCGGTGCGGTGCCAACCGTCGTGGAAGACGACGAGCTCGGGGTCGAACGGCACCTGCGCCGCCTGCAACGCCTGCCGGTACCCGGTCAGTCGCAGCGTGGCGGAGCCCATCTGCTCGTCCTTGTGGGCGCCCAGCACCGCGACCCGGCGTCGTCCCAACGACAGGAGATGCTCGGTCGCCTGGACCGCCCCGGCCACGTTGTCCATCGTCACGTGGTCGGTAGGGCCGTTGAAGATCCGCTCGCCGAGCAGCACCAGCGGGTACGGCACGTCGAGCACGTCGGTGTCGACCGCCGACAGCCCCAGGGGTGAGAACAGCAGCCCGTCCATCATCGAGACCCGCGGTCCGCGGAGCAGCTCGATCTCGATCTCGCGGTGACCACCGGTCTGCTCGATCAGCACGACGTAGCCGCGTTCCCTGGCCGCCGCCAGCACGGCGTCGGCCAGCTCGGCGAAGTAGCTGAACCGGAGCTCGGGCACAGCGAGCCCGATGACTCCCGTGCGTCCCGCCCTCAGGTTCCGTGCCGCCAGGTTCGGCTGGTAGCCGAGCTCGGCAATCGCCGCCTCGACCTTTGTCCGGGTGGACGGCCGGACGTGCTCGTACCCGTTGACCACATTGGAGACGGTCTTGATGGAGACGCCTGCGACGGCAGCCACATCACGCAGGGTCGACATCGATCCCCTTCCCCGGCAGTGTCGGCACATCCTAGGTCTGGGGGCGGTCCGCCCCGCACCCGGCTCACAGCAGCACGCCGGCCCACCCGAGCCCCTGGATCCGTGTCAGAGCACCCGGGCGAGCTGGTCCAGGCCGGTGAACGGGTCCGGCGCGGCCGGGATGAACACGCTGCTGGTGACCCCGGCCGCCGCGAGCTCGCCGAGCCGGGTGCGCACCTGGGCGGACGTGCCCGCCAGCGCGAGCTGGGCCACCCACGCATCGGGCAGCCGGGTCGCGAACTCCTGGGGCGACCCGCAGCCGGCCCGCAGCGCCGCCAGCTCGTCGCCGAACGGCAGCGGCGCCAGGTGCGGGGCCCAGTCCGGTTCGCCGATCCACGCCAGTCCCGGCCGGGCCTCGGCCAGAGCGGCGGCCGGGTCGTCGTGCACGGAGCCCACGTTGTAGGTGACGATCGTGTGCGGTCCCGGCGCCGCGATCTGCCCGAGGGCGGCCCGCACATACTCGGGGGTGCACGGTTCGGCCAGCACGGTGCCGTCGGCCACCCGGCCGGCCATGGCCAGCGAACGCGGGCCGCGGACCCCGGCGAGCAGCGGCGGGACCACCTCGGGCACCACGGCCGGGTCCAGCGCGAAACCCTCGATCGGGACGAGGGCGTCGGGGGCCGCCACCCGTTCACCGTTCAGCAGCGCGCGCAGGGTGACCAGGTGCTCCTCGAGCAGCCGCAGCGGCGTCCGGGGCCAGGCTCCGACCGACCGCAACCAGCCCGGCATGCCGTGGCCGACGCCGACATCGAGCCGCCCGGGGAAGAGCTGGGCGAGCGTCGCCAGCTCCATCGCGGCGAACGCCGGGTTGCGCACGGCCGCGGGCAGCACCCCGATGCCCACCCGGATCGTCGAGGTCGCGGCCAGGACGACGGCGGCCTGGGCGATCCCGCCGCGGAAGCCGAGGTCCTCGACCACCCACACGCTGTCGAATCCGAGCGACTCGGCCCGGCGCGCGTAGTCGAGCACCCGGCCCGGTGGCAGGTCGCGCGGGAGCATGACGGCGACGGTGGGCAGCGTGGGCACGGGTCGGTCCTCCGGCGTGGGGTGCGGTCGGTCCAGTGTCCCCCGGGGACGGCACTGAGATTCCCCTGAGATCCGCTCCCTAGCGTTCGTCCCATGACCTCTGTCGAGACGACCAGCGCCCCCACCGCGACCCGCATCACGGGCTGGGTGACCGGGCTCTACGCCACCGCGCTCACCCTCGTCGTCCTGCAGGGGGTGTGGGCCGGGATCTTCCTCGAGCACGACTCCGACCTGTGGGTCTCCGTGCACGCCCGTGGTGCCGAGGCCTCGATCCTGGTCGCGGGCATCGCGACCGTGCTCGCGTTCTGGAAGCTGCGCAGCCACCGCAGCCTGTGGGTGGTGGGCGCCGCCTTCACCGTCGTCCTCGTGCTCATCGCCTTCCTCGGCGGGCTCATCACGGACAACGAGATGGCGTCCCTCATCCCGGTGCACGTGCCCCTGGCCATGGCGTCGTTGCTGCTCGGGACGTGGTTGGTCGTCCGTAGCCGGCGCATCGGTCGCGCCTGATCGCCTCGACGAGCCGCGGTCGAGCCAGCACCAGGTGCCGGCTCGACCGCGGCTTCGTCATGTCACCAGGCGCGTCCCGGCCTGCGCACAGGGTCGGCCCAGACGGCTCGGAGATTGCGCTGAGATCCGATCAGCGCACTCGTCCCCATGACCACCGCAACAGCACAGCGCCCGACGCAGGCCCGTGGCCGCGCCGCAGCACCCGTGGCTGAGCCCGCCCCGCGCAGCAGGCCCTCGACCGTCCTCACGGTCCTGGTGCTCGGCGCCCTCGCCGTGTTCGCCTTCTGGTGGACCGGCACGGCGACCTCCGCGGGCACGACGCCCGGGACCGCGGTGATCTCTGCCGGTGAGCTCGCGGGGCTGCTCGCCTCGTTCCTGGTGTGCGCGCAGGTGCTGCTCGTGGCGCGGGTGCCGTGGTTCGAGCGGGCGGTCGGGTTCGACAAGCTCGCCTCCTGGCACCGCTCGCTGGGCACGACGGTGGTGCTGCTGGTCATGACCCACGTGCTGCTCATGATCGTCGGCGGCATGCTCGTCGACCACGCCACCCCGTGGGGCGAGCTGTCCACCATGCTGACCAGCTACCCGGACATGCTCACCGCCCTCATCGGCACGGCGGTGTTCCTGGTGGTTGGTCTGTCGAGCGCCCGCCTCATGCGGCGGTACCTGAGCTACGAGTGGTGGTTCGCCGTCCACCTGGCGATCTACCTGGGCATCTACCTCACCTTCGGGCACCAGGTCTTCGGCGGTGCCCACCTGGTCGGCAACCCGGTCGCGCAGACCGCCTGGCTGACGATGTACGCCGGGACCGGGCTCGCGATCATCTGGTGGCGGCTGGTGATCCCGCTGGTCGACAACCTGCGGATGGGGCTGAAGGTCGAGACCGTGGTCCCCGAGGCCA
>JAHIJU010000447.1 GCA_018898235.1 Actinomycetota bacterium
CCCTCGATCACGTCGTAGCCGGCACCGCTCAGCGTGATGCGGACGACCTGGCGGACCGACGCCGAGTCGTCGACGATGAGCACGGTCTTGGGCATGTGCACTCCTAGAAGAATGTGATCTCGGAGTCCGGGACCGCGGCGGTGGTCCCGGAGGCGTGCGTGGTGCTCTCGTCGCGCATGGTGAAGCTCGACGCCATCGCCCGCAGGACACCGTCCGAGTCGGGCGCGACGGGTTCGAGCCAGGACTCCTGCTCATCGCCCCGGAACAGGTCCGGCACGGAGTCCATGCTGTCCTTGAGGTGTTCGAGCATCTGGCAGATCCGGTCCTGGAACTGCAGTGCGACGACCGACTCGGCGACCTCGCCCTTGATGTTCGACGCGGCCCCCGTGAGCCGGTCGGAGGAGTCCTGCAGACGCGTGACGACGGCCTGCAGGTCGGCAAGGACGGTGTGCACATCGTCGTTCGCCGTCTCGACCGCGACCTGCTCCTGGGCGGAGCTGTGCTGGGCCCCGGCGAGCACGGCGTCGATCGCCGCACCGACCTCGGCGGCCTTGGCCGCGATCCGGTCGCTGGTCCCGGCGGACTGGTCGGCGAGGTGCCGCACCTCCACTGCGACGACGGCGAACGCCTTGCCCGCGCTCCCGAGCCGTGCGGCCTCGATCGCGGCGTTGAGCGCGAGCAGGTGCGTCTGGGCGGAGATGCGCTTGACCTCGGCGGTCATCGTCGTCATCTCGTCGTTGAGCGCGAGCAAGGTGCGCAGATCGGTGAGCGTCCGCTGCTTCATCGCGAGCGCCGCGTCCAGGGTCCGGACGACGCCGCCGAGCCGCGCACGGCTCTCGTCGAACACCCGGGCCTGGCCACCGTCGCCGGTCGAGGACAGCGCGACGTCGAGGTCGGTGACGATCCCCGCGAACTGCACCGACAGACCACCGACCGCGTCCTCCATCTGATGGCGGCTGGACTCGACGTGCGCGGACCACACGGGCAGGACCTTCTGGGTGAACTCGAACACGCTCGTTCGGTACGACGCGAAGTCGGCGGCCGGGACGAGCGCACCGGTGGGGCGGGCGCGACGGCCCCGGGCGGCCGCGAGCACGTACCCGGCGACGGCGGCGACGATCAGGCCCAGGATCGTGAGGAGCAGCTCAACCATGGGACCGGATCACTCCCGCGACCTCGTGCAGCGGCACCTCGCGGTCGACGGCGCCGAGCCGCACGGCCTCGTGGGGCATGCCGTAGACGACGCAGGTGGCCTCGTCCTGGCCGAGCGTCGATGCCCCGGCGGCGTGCATCTCGAGGAGCCCGCGGGCTCCGTCGTCACCCATCCCCGTCAAGATGACCCCCAGCGCGTTGCGGCCGGCGCAGTGTGCGACCGAGCGGAAGAGCACATCGACCGACGGCCGATGGCGGTTGACGGGCGGACCGTCGAACACGGCCACCCGGTAGTGCGCGCCGTCGCGGCGCAGCTCCATGTGCAGTCCTCCGGGTGCGATGAGCACCCGGCCCGACAGCACGCGGTCACCGTCGACGGCCTCCTTGACCTCGAGCGCGCACAGCCCGTCCAGTCGCGCGGCGAAGGCGGCCGTGAACTTCTCGGGCATGTGCTGCACGACGACGATCCCCGCGCCCCCGACCGGCACCGCGGTGAGGACGACCTCGAGCGCCTGCGTGCCGCCCGTGGAGGTCCCGATGGCCACGACCCGGTCGGTGGTCAGCGTCAGCGGGCCACTGTGACCGGGCACCGTGGACGCCATCGCGGCCGTGGCCGCCCGGGCGGCGCCGACCGCGGCCCGGGACCGCGCAGACGACGACTCCGGGTCCGTCGACGACCCGCGCAGCGGGACGGCGCGACCCGCGGCCGCGGCCTTGACGGCGGCGACGATGTCGGCGCTCTCGTCCTCGAGGTACTTCTTGATCCCCAGCATCGGTTTGGGGACGACGGACACGGCACCGGCCGCGAGCGCCTCCACGGTCGTCTCCGCACCGCGCTGGGTCATCGTGGAGCAGATGACGACGGGGGTCGGGTGGGTCGCCATGATCTGGCGCAGGAAGCTGATCCCGTCCATGCGCGGCATCTCCAGGTCCAGGACGATGACGTCCGGCCAGCTGCGTTGCATCTTGTCCAGGGCGAAGATCGGGTCGGCCGCCGCACCCAGCACCTCGATCGCGGGGTCGGCGCCGAGCTGGGTCGTGAGGACCTGCCGGACGACCGCGGAGTCGTCGACGATGAAGACCGCGATGGCCTGCCCGTTCATGCGAGTCGTCCGGCAGGATCGAGGTCGTCGCCGTGCCGGTGCCAGACGACGCCGGTGGCCAGGTCGAACGCGATCTGCCGCGGCCCCGAGCCGCCGACGTGCCGGGCGGACACCGTGACGTGGTGCTCGCGCAGCAGTCGCAGCCCGGCATCGACGTTGCGGGCCGGCACGCCGAGCTCGGCACGGCGTCCACCGGGCCCGAACTGCTCGCCGCCGCCGAACACCTTCGCCTGGTACTCCTGGAGCCGGGTGCTGCGTCGCCCGACGCCCGCCAGGAACAGGTCGATGGCCTCGTCCGCGTAGCGCCCGTCGGGCGGCAGCCCGGCACGGGCCGGACCACGCGTCGGCAGCATGTAGTGGCACATGGCGCCGAACCGGCGCCCGGGGTGCCACAGGGTGATGGCGACGCACGACCCGAGCAGGGTCCGCAACCGCATCGGCGCCTCGACGAACTCGAAGTCCCCGGGCGCGAGCACGATCTCGGCGGTGCTAGACATCGTCCGGTCCGGGCAAGCGGTGGATCGAGGGCTCGACGAGCAGCAGGCTCGAGGGGATGCCGTTGAGCGTCTCGGCGTGCCCGATGATCAGGTGGCCGCCGGGCCGGAGCATGGTCTGCAGCCGCTGGACGAGCCGGGTCTTGGTCTCGGCGTCGAAGTAGATCATCACGTTGCGCAGCAGGATGACGTCGAACAGGCCGAGCGCCGGGAGCTCACCGAGCAGGTTGGCGCACACGAACGTCATGTGCTCGCGCAGCAGGTGCGAGACGCGCAGCTGCCCGGCGTACTCGTCCCGACCGCGACGGCAGTAGGTGCGCAGCAGGTCGCGGGGGATCTTCTCGGCCACCTCGACCGGGTAGAGCCCGCGCACGCACGTCTCGACGACCTGGGAGGAGACGTCGGTGCCGACGATCTCCCAGTCCCGGCGCCCGAGTGCCTGCGCCAGGACCATGGCCGCCGAGTAGGCCTCCTCACCGCTGGAGCTGGCCGCGCTCCAGAGCCGGAACGGGCGACGTTCCGTGTGCCGGGGCACCGCGACGTCCCGCAGGAAGTCGAAGTGCGCCGGCTCGCGGAAGAACGAGGTCTCGTTGGTCGTGAGCAGGTCGACCACGCGACGGACCTCGCCGCCGTGCCCGGGCTCGCCCAGGTAGGCCAGGTAGGCGTCGTAGCCGTCCAGGCCGAGGAGCCGCAGCCGTCTGTCGAGCCGCGACATGACGAGGCTCTCCTTGCCGTGCCCGAGGCGGATGCCCGTGTGGGCGTACTGGAGCTCGGCGATGCGGGCGAACTGGGCCGCGGTGATCTCGCGGGTGCCCGCGGCCTCGACGCTCATGACCCGAGGGCTCCTTCGTCCGCGGCCAGGTTGAGGGTGAGCATGTCGGTGAGACTGAGCACCCGGTTGATGTCGAGCAGGATCGTGAAGTCGTGCTCGCGGCGTGCCATCCCGCTGATGTAGTCGGCGCGGATCCCGGCGCCGAAGGCCGGGGCGGACTCGATGTCCTCCGGTTCGAGGTGGACGACCTCGTTCACGGCGTCCACCAGGATCCCGATGTCCTGGGTGGCGTCCTGATCGGGGTTCTCGATGCGGATGATGATGATGGAAGTGCGGTGGGCGATCGCCGTCGTGCCGCGGCTGAAGCGGATCGCCAGGTCGATCACGGGGACCACCCGTCCGCGGAGGTTGATGACCCCGCGGATGAAGGCCGGCATCATCGGCACCGTCGTCAGGTGCCGCAGCTCCAGGATCTCGGTGACGTTGGCGATGTCGA
>JAHIJU010000448.1 GCA_018898235.1 Actinomycetota bacterium
GACGTGACCGGCAGGACCGGGGGACAACCCCCGCCGATCACGGTGGGCCGCCGGGTGTCGGCAGGACGGTCGCGGGCGACACGATGAGGGCCTCAGCCACTGGAAGGGGCCACCGATGAGCACGCCCGTCGTCGACCCGTCGGGCACGTACCGACACGTCCCGCTGCTGCTCGGGCCCTTCGCGGGCCGCACCTGGCGCGAGTTCGGCTACCTCAACGTCGTGCTGCTGCTCGCGCCGGTCGGCTTCGCCTGGGCGGCGCTCGCCGTGACGTTCAGCGTGTCTGTGGCGATCACCGTCTTCGGGCTGTTCGCAGCGGGCTGGATCGTGGTCGGCGCGCGCGCCCTGGGCGGCGTGTACCGGGGCCTAGCCCGAGGACTGCTCGGCACCGACGTGGCCGCTCCTCTCCCCCACCGTCGGGGTACCGGGTTCTGGGGCCGGATCGGTGCGTTGCTCGGGGACGCCGCCGGGTGGCGCGCGCTGGCGTTCGGTGCGGCGAGCCTGCCGTTGTCGATCCTGTCGGTGACGTTCTCCTGGCTGTTCCTCGCACTCGGCCTCGGCGGGCTCACGCACTGGTACTGGTCCCGGTTCCTGCCGCGGCAGCAGGCGCTCGACGGCACCTGGCACCGGGGCGCGAGCATCAACAACGACTACTTCTTCGACACCACCGGCCGGCAGTGGGTGCTGGTGGCCCTCGGCGTCGCGTTCCTCCTGCTGTGGCCGCAGGTCACCTACGGCATGGCGCACGGGTTCCGGCTGATGAGCCGGCAGCTGCTCGGCCCGACGGCGGCGAGCCTGCGGGTGGCCCACCTCGAGCAGACCCGCAGCCACGCCGTCCAGGACGCCGACGCCCGGCTCCGGCAGATCGAACGCGACCTGCACGACGGCACCCAGGCCCGCCTGGTCACCCTGGCCATGCAGGTCGGCGACGTCCGCGACCGGCTCGCTGGCGGCGACGAGGCGGACCGGGCCGCCGCCCTGCTGCTGCTCGACGAGACGCACCAGGAGATGAAGGACGCCCTCGTGGAGCTGCGCGAGATCGCCCGCGGCATCCACCCGCCGGCCCTGGACAACGGCCTGACCCTCGCACTGGAGACCCTGGTCACCCGCAGCGCCGTGCCCGTCACGCTGGACGTCGACCTGCCGGTGGAGCCTGCGCCCGAGCTCGCTGCCATCGCCTACTTCGGGGTCGCCGAGCTGCTCACCAACGTCCACCGGCACGCCGGTGCCACGGGCGCCTACGTGCGGGTGGACGCCCTCGACGACGCGGTGCAGGTGCGGGTGCGCGATGACGGGCACGGCGGCGCCCACCCGGCCCTGCCCGGGGCGTCCGGCGGGACAGGTCTGCAGGGACTGGTCGAGCGGGTCTCCACCGTGGACGGCACGGTCGAGATCGACAGCCCCGCCGGGGGACCTACCGTGGTCACCATGATCCTGCCGATGGTCCCCGCCCGATGACCCGTCGGCCGCCGACGTCTGCGGGTCGCCGGTGATCGCAGCGAGGTCGCACCGATGCGGGTGATGATCGCCGACGACTCCGTCATCCTCCGCGACGGGCTGGCGGCACTGCTCACCCGCCGCGGGCACGAGGTGGTCGGGACCGTCGGCGATGCGACCGCCCTGGTGGACGCCGTCACCGCGCTCGCCGAGGGCACCGGGCTGCCGGACGTCGTGGTGGTCGATGTGCGGATGCCGCCGACGTTCCGCGACGAGGGCCTGCGCGGCGCACTCGCCCTGCGCGCCCGGTTCCCCGACCTCGGCGTGCTGCTGTTCTCCCAGTACGTCGAGACCCGGTTCGCCGCGCAGCTGCTGGCCGGCGGGGCGCGCGGGGTCGGCTACCTGCTCAAGGACCGCGTCGCCGACGTGGGCGACTTCCTCGCGGCCCTGGAGCGGATCGCCGACGGGCAGACCGTGCTCGACCCGGAGGTGGTCAGCCAGCTCATGGGCGCGACCCGGGCCGACGACGGACTCGGGCGGCTGTCCGGACGCGAGCGCGAGGTGCTCGAGCTCATGGCGCAGGGCCGGTCCAACGGGGCCATCGCCGAGCACCTGGTGCTCTCCTACGGCGCGGTCGAGAAGCACGTCACGTCGATCTTCACCAAGCTCGACCTGGCACCCGACGCAGGCGACCACCGCCGGGTGCTGGCGGTGCTGCGCTACCTGCAGCTGGACGACTGAGCCACCCAAGTAGCCCGGGAGGCGCCGGTCCGGTGCGATCAGGGCCGGTCCGGCAGCACGCCACGGCCGGTCCCGTGACCGAGGACCGGGGGACAGCCCCCGGCGCGTAGTAGGGCAGAACCGAGTCCAGTTCCGGGGGCCACACCCATTCTGACCTGCGAGTTCGCTCGACAGGCTGGTGAGGTGCCCGACGGCCGGGCGCCCGCGCGGAGCCACGCGGCTGCCAGGGGAGCACCACCGTGACCTCACTCCTGCCCACACCCGGACCCGCCATCGCCCGACCCGGTGTCGCGCCGACCCTGGACCGCCGACCCGTCCGCACCGGCCCGGTCGCGGCGCACGACGCCGCACC
>JAHIJU010000449.1 GCA_018898235.1 Actinomycetota bacterium
GGTCGCCGGGTCGAGGTCGCCCTCGATGTTGTCGGCCGGCAGGCCGGTGGCGGGGTCGACCATCGCCGCGAACGAGGCCCAGGTGTCGGCCGCGTACTCCATCATCACGGTGCGATCGTCCTGCGGGCCGTGGCCGTGGCGGTCCTCGGACGCCGCCGGCCCCGCGATGGCGACCAGGCCTCCCGTCGCAAGGGCGACCACCGCGGTGACGGCAACGCGTTGTTGGAGGTGTCTGGTCATGGCTGCTCCTCGTCGAGGGCCGTGTCTCGGGCGCATCTATGCGCATAGAGCCGGACCTCGGAACCGTAGGCGCGGGTCGCAGTGCTCGCAACGCGAGCCGCCGACCGGACCGCGCTCCGGTCCTCAGGACCGGCCGCAGCCGCAGGACTCGCGGAACAGCGGCCTGACGGGCAATCGGTGGCGCTGCGGCGCCGCCGCAGGGTCTTCCAGCGCCGCGACGAGGATCTCCACCGCGAGCCGACCCATCGCCTCCATCGGCTGGCGGACCGTGGTGAGGGTCGGCCGGTGGAGACGGCCGGCGACCACGCCGTCGAAGCCGGTGACCGCCACATCGCCCGGCACCGCGACCCCCAGCGCGTCGAGCACGTCCATGAGCTCCAGCGCGAGCTGGTCGCTCGCACACACCAGCGCCCTGGGCAGCGCGCCACCCGCGTGCAACCGCTTGACCTCGGGGAACGGCTCCGCAGATCCCACCGGCGTCGGGTCGAGCACGCCGTCCGGCGGCCGCAGCCCGAGGTCCGCCATCGCGAGGCGGAGCCCGTCGAACCGCTCGGCGACGTCGCTCATCCGCGTCTCGCCGACGAACCCGATGTCGCCGATCCCATGGGTCCGCGCGAGGTGCGTGACGAGCGCCCGGGTGCCCGCACGGTTGTCGACCCGCACGTGGTGCAGCACCCCGTCATCGGCGGCCGTCGCGAACGCAACCACCGGCAGGAGCCGGGCGAGCGGTACGAGCAGCTCGGCCGGCCGCGCCCCCGGGAACACGGCCAGGCCGTCGACCCGGCCGACGATGTCCATGACCCCCTCGCCCTCGCCGCGCGGGTCGCTGCCGATCAGCAGCGCCTGCCCGCGGCGCGCGCACTCGAGCTCGAACCCGCGCTGGACCTCGTCGACGTACAGCGGGTACGTGCGGAAGTCCTCCTCACCGCCGGGTTCGTCCGCGGGTTCCTCCAGCAGGAGGTCGTAGGAGAACAGACCCAACGCGCCCGTGCGCCCTCTCGCGAGGCCGCGCGCGCTCGCACTCGGCATGTAGTCGAGCTCGCGCGCGGCGCGCAGGACCGCCTCGCGCGTACCCGCGCGGACCCGCTCCGGCTGCCGGAAGGTGAACGAGACCGTGGCGATCGAGACCCCGGCCGCCTGGGCGACGTCGTAGACGGTCGACCGCTTCGCCACCCACGCTCCCCTCGTCGCGCGAAGCCTAGGCGTTGCACGCCGGCATCGTCCCCGGGCCCCAGGAACGGATCACGCCTCGGCGATCCGGGCTGTCGCGTCCAGCAGCAGGACCCCGAGACAGCCCCTACACCTCCAGGTTCGCCCCCATCACCATCGTCCGCTCCGGCGGCAGGTGGAACACCTCGACGCGGCTGGCGGCGTTGCGGGCCATCCAGACGAACAGCCGGGTGCGCCACGCGCGTCGGCGCGGCCTGTCGGAGGAGCGCACGGTCAGCACCGACAGGAAGTAGTGGGCCTCGTCGGGGTCCATGGTGAGCTCGGGGCTCCGGCCGATGGCCAGCGCCAGCCCCTTGGGGATGTCCTGGCTGTCGTTGAACCCCACCCGGACGCAGACGTGGACGATGCCGTCGTCGGCGTAGCCGAGGTCGTCGACGATGACCCGGTCGACGTGCCGGATGTGCGGCACGTTCTCGTTGATGATCTGGATGATCACGACGTGCTCGTGCAGCACGCGGTTGAAGGCGACGTGCGCGCGCAGGGCCAGCGGCGCGGTCGCCTTGTTGTGGTGCGGGAACACCGCCAGACCCGGCACCCGGGGGATGCGCTCCTCGTGGACCATCGCGACGAAGTCGTCGAGCGGGCCCTCCAGCTCGGTGCGACGTGCGAACAGCCGCTCGGCGCCCTTGCGCCACGTCGCCATGAGTGTCACGACGACGGCCGCGATGGCCAGCGGCAACCACCCGCCGCTGACGATCTTGGCCAGGTTCGCCGCGAAGAACATGACCTCCAGCCCGCCGACGATGACGGCGTAGGCGACCAGCTTCCAGGTCGCCCAGTGCCACACCTGATGGGCCAGGAACAGGAACAGCAGGCTGGTGAGCAGCAGGGTCCCGGTGACGGCCACACCGTAGGCACTCGCCAGCCTGGCCGAGCTCTTGAACGCGGCGATCAGGAGGAGCACCCCGGCGAACAGGATCCAGTTGACCGCCGGCAGGTAGATCTGACCGCCCTCGTGCCGTGAGGTCTGGCGGACGGCCAACCGGGGCAGCAGACCCAGGCGCACGGCCTGCCGGGACACCGAGTACGCCCCGGAGATCACGGCCTGCGACGCGATCACGGTCGCCAGCGTGGCCAGGGCGACGAGCGGCAGGGTCGCCCAGCCGGGCGCCAGGTGGAAGAACGGGTTGTCGATCGTGCCGGGGTCGTCGAGGATCATCGCCCCCTGCCCGAAGTAGTTGAGGGTCAACGCCGGGAACACCACCACGAACCAGGCCTTGCGGATCGGTGCCACCCCGAAGTGGCCCATATCGGCGTAGAGCGCCTCGGCACCCGTGATCGTCAGCACGACGGCGCCCATCGCGATGAATGCGATGAACGGGTGCTCGACGACGAACGCGAGCGCATACGTCGGCGACAACGCGCGCAGGATGGTCGGGTTCGCCACGATGTGCGGCACACCGAGCGCCGCCAGCACGACGAACCACAGGCCCATGACCGGGCCGAACGCCTTGCCGATCAGCTCGGTGCCCCACCGCTGGACGGCGAACAGCACGGTGAGCACCACCACGGACAGCGGCAGCACCAGGTTCGCGAACCCCGGGTCCACCACGACGACACCCTCGATCGAGGACATCACCGAGATCGCCGGGGTGATGAGGCTGTCCCCGTAGAACAGCGCCGCCCCGAGCATGCCGAGCACGGTGACGGCGGCCAGCGGGCGTCGGTCGGTCAGCTTGTTGCGCAGCAGCGCGACCAGCGCCAGGATGCCGCCCTCACCATCGTTGTCCGCCCGCATGATGAGCGCCACGTACTTCACCGACACGACGATCGCGATGGCCCAGAACACCATCGAGATCACGCCCAGCACGTCGACGGCCGTGGGCCGGACGGCGTTGTGGTCGAGGCTGAAGACCGTCTGCATCGAGTACAGCGGGCTCGTCCCGATGTCCCCGAACACCACACCGAGTGCCCCGAGCGCCAGGATCCGGCCCGTGCCCTGCCGCGCCGGCGGGGTCTCGCTCACCTCTGCCGGGGACGTCGCTGCCGCGGGGTCCGGGGCGGTGGGCGCCTCCGGTCGGGCCGGACCGTTCGATGTCGCGCTGCTGCTCACTGCGGAATCGTGACACGGCCGGCGGCCGGGACCTACGCAGCCCCGGCCCACCGGACCCCGCTCAGTACGTGAAGGACGCCACGCGGGTACGCAGCTCGGCCGCCATCCTGGCCAGGTCGCCGACCGAGCTGCCCATCTCGCTGAGCACCTCGCTGGCGTTGGCGGCGCCGCTCGCCACGCCGGTGATGTTCTCCGCGATCTCGGACGAGCCGGTGGCGGCCTCGGCCACCGAGCGGGACATCTCGTTGGTGGTCGCGGTCTGCTCCTCGACCGCCGAGGCGATGGTCAGCTGGTAGTCGTTGATCGTCGCGATGATCGTGGCGATCTCCCCGATGGCCAGCACGGCGCCCGAGGTGTCCACCTGGATCGCCTGGACCCGCCGGGCGATGTCCTCGGTGGCTCGCGCGGTCTCCTGGGCGAGGTCCTTGACCTCACCGGCGACCACCGCGAAGCCCTTGCCGGCGGACCCGGCGCGGGCCGCCTCGATGGTCGCGTTGAGCGCCAGCAGGTTGGTCTGCCCGGCGATCGCCGTGATCACCCGGACCACGTCACCGATCTCCGCCGAGGAGACCCCCAGCTTGGTGACGGTCACATTGGTCTCGTCCGCCACCGTCGTGGCCTGCCGGGCGACCTTGGCCGCCTCGCTCGCGTTCTGGGCGATCTCCCGGATCGAGGCGGTCATCTGCTCGGCCCCGGCCGAGACGGTCTGCACGTTCCGGCTGACCTGCTCGGCGGCGGCGGCGACCACCCCGGCCTGCACGCTCGTCTCCTCGGAGCCTGCCGCCACCTCGTGGTTGGCCGTGGACAGCTGCTCGGAGGCCGCCGCGACGGCACCGGCACTCTCGACGACCCCGGCGATGACGGCGCGCAGCTCGTCCTGCGCCACCACCAGGGCCCCGGCCATCTGACCGATCTCGTCCTGCGACCGGACCTGCGGGTGCACCGTGAGATCGCCCCTGGCCATGGCGTCGACCGAGAGCTTCACCTGCAGGACGCCACGTCGGATGCCGTTGGCGAGCACGGTCCCCAGCACGACCCCGATGACGACCACGGCCAGCAGGATCCCGATGGTCGCCGTGATCGCCCCGCGGGCGCTGGCGGCCGCGGACGTCGCGGCGGCCGCCGTCCGAGCCGCGATGTCGTCCTCGACGTCGTTGATGTCCTTGAGCATCTGGGGGACGAGCGTCACCAGGTCACCCGCCAGGATGGCGGCGACCATGGCGTGGTCGTCGACCATCCCCGCGGGGGTCAGCTGCTCGTCGATGATCGTGCGATAGGCCGTGTACGTGGTGGTGAAGGCCGCGAGGTTGGCCGGCGGGCTGCCGTTCACCCGGGTGTAGAGAGCGGTGTAGTCGGCCACCGCCGTGTCCATCTCGGTGTAGGCCTTCTGCAGCGCGTCGTAGGCGGTCTGCTTGTCCGCCGGGCCGACGGCCGTCACCCGGAGCATGTCGACCCGGACCGTGGTGAGGTCCGCCTTGAGCAGCGCCAGGGTGGTGCCCACCTGCGCCTGCTCCTCAGCCGTCTGGGTGGAGGCGGCGATCTTCTGCATCTGCAGGATGGCGAAGATCCCCATCCCCGCGGCGAGCAGCGAGAACGCTGCCACGAGGGCGAGGACCTTCGCGCGGATCGAGGCCCGGTTCAGCAGGCTCGTGCGCGGTCTCGGCGCCGTCGGCGATGACGGTCTGGACTGGTTCACGGTGAAGCCTCCTGCTCGAGGTGGATCGTTCTCCACCCCCTCCCATCGACCGCGGCGGCACCGCCGATCTGGGCCCAGCGCGGACCGGGCGCCGTCAGTCGAGCGCCGCGGTCCACCGCAGCAGCGCGCCGCGACCCGAGGGGGCCTTCAGCAGGGCGAACGTCCCGCCGGACTCCTCGGCGCGGTGGGCCAGGTTCTTGGTGCCCGACGCCCGGGTCCGGGCCGGCGGCATGCCGACGCCGTCGTCCTCCACCTCGACCGTGATCGAACCGTGCGCCCCCGACGTCACCAGGAGCCGCACCGCGACCGACCGCGAACGGGCGTGGCGGGCCACGTTCGACAGTCCCTCACGCACCACGGCGACGACGTTGTTCGCCCGACCCGGGGCCACCAGATCGTCGATCCGCAACCCGACCGCGGGATCGGACCCGACCGGCACGCCGTCGACGCTCATCGTGAGCTCAGGGGCGAAGCCGAGCGAGCCGCGGGCGAGGGTCGCCTCGGCCAGCACCCGGTCGACCAGCGGGGTGGTCGCGCCGGGGTCGTCGAGGGTGCGCACGATCACCCGGATCTGCCGGATACCCGCATCCACGTGACCGACCGCAGCCTCGAGGGCCGCGTCCAGGGCCGGCGGCACCGGATCGGCGCTCTGCCGCGCCGCTTCGATGGTCATCCCCGCTGCGAACAGCTGCTGGATCGCCATGTCGTGCAGGTCCCGTGCGATCCGGGAGCGCTCATCGTGCAGCACGGCCTGCCCGCGCAGCTGCTGGGCCTCGGCCAGGACGAACGCGAGGGCCGCCTGGGAGGCGAAGGACTGGGACATCGCAAGGTCGTCGGCCGTGAACGGCGGCGCACCGGGCGGCCTCAGCAGCAGGAGCACGCCGATGCTCTCCCCCTCGGCGAGCATCGGTGCGAACAGCGCCGGCCCGTGGCTGTCGAACGGGCCGCGCGCACTCGTGACCATCGAGGCGACCGTGTGCCCGGAGCCGGTCTCGAAGGCCGAGCGCACATCGATGTCTGCGGACACGTCGAGGCCGAGGAGCTCCTGGTGCCCCGCCCCCGTGACGATCTCCAGCAGGAGCGCGAAATCGGACCCCGGCAGCGCGAGCGCAGCGGTCTCGGCGCCGTCGATGCTGCGGGCGGCCATGGCGATCTGCTCGAGGACGTCCTCCTGGTCGGCGCCCTCCAGGAGCATGGTCGTGACCGCCTGCGCCGCGCTCTGCCACCGGCGACGGCGACGTTCGAGGTCGTACAGCTCGGCGTTCTGGACCGCCACGGCGGCCGCCGCCGCCAGCGCGCGCACCACGTGCTCGTCCTGCTGGTCGAACCCGCCGTCCTTCTCCGCCAGGTAGAGCGTCCCGTACCGCTCGCCGCGCACCTGGACGGCGGTCCCCAGGAAGGAGCCCATCGGGGGGTGCCCGGCGGGCAGACCCCGGAACATCGGGTGCGTACGCAGATCGGCCAGACGCAGCACCCCCACGTCGGGGATCGCACCGAGCACCCCGGCCGCGCGCGGGGGGCGTCCGAGCATCGCGACATCGTGCGGGTCCATCCCGCTGTGCACGAACGTGGTCGACAGCCCGGCCGCGTCGACGATGTTGATGGCGCCGTACCGCGCGCCGGTGAGGGCCGTGCTCGCGGCGACGAAACGCTCGAGCAGATCGGTCACGTCCAGGTCGCCGGCCAGGTCGAGAATCGCCGTCATGAGCTCGGAGCTGACCTCCGAGGCCGGGGTCGGGCCTACCGGGTCCACACCACGACCTGAGAAATCCGGCTCACACGGTCACGGTACGCGACCACGGACCTAAGTCCCACCTTGAGGCATCCGTCGGAGAGCTCCGGCGGGCGGCGACCCCGCCCGAAGGCGCGGCTCAACGACCGGCGAACCTCGCGCGTCCGTGTGGTCCAACTAGCCCGTTAGGACGACCATCGCCCGCACAACGCTGTGCACCGCGTAGCGTCATGACCGGCGTCGGCTCCATCGAGCCCCGCCACCTGCGCGTGCGTGGCACGGATGCCCCTGGGCAGGTGCTCCGGCCGAACGCCGGTGCGAGCGGTGCGTGCCGACCTCGTCGCGACGACGTGCCGCACCACAGCTCGACGAGCCGGAGGGCGGTTGGACGTGCACAGCCCCAGGGTGCGCGCGGCGTGTGCGCTGGTCGGCGTGCCCCTGCTCGCACTGTGCCCCCTCGGGACGGCGGCGCGGTACGCCGCGGTCACGGTCGCGACCCTGGTTCCGCTCACGATGCTCGTCCTGCAGCTGCGCCGGCACCTCGAGGTCTCGAGGCCCGGCTGGATCGCGATGGCCGGCGGCCTGGCCGTGCTCGCCGTGCACAACGCCCAGAACCAGGTGGCGCTCGCCACCACGGGCGCGCCGGCCGTCGGCCCGTTCGCCTCGGCGAGCCTGACCCTGGGCTTCGTGCTCCTGCTCGCCGGGGGCACCGTCACGACCCTCCCGTACGCCCGTCAGGACACCGGCGGGATGCTCGACGCCGCCATCATCGGGCTCGCGACGGCGAGCATCATGTGGGGGCTCGTGCTGCACCCTGCCCACCTGCGACTCGGTTCGAGCAGCGCGACGATGGCCTACGAGCTGGTCCTCGTCCTGCTGGTGACCGCCCTGACCGGAGCCGTCGTCCGCACCGCCGCGGTCGCCCCCGAGGCCCGGACCGCGGCCCTGCTCCTGCTGGTCGCGGTGTGCGCGATGAACGGTGCGGACATGATCTTCACCCTGACCCTCGACCCGGCGACCGGGCTCGCGAGCTGGTGGGCGAGCGCGCTGTGCGTGACGGCGCCGGTCGCCTTCGCGATGGCCGTCGCACACCCGACCGCACGGGCGCTCGCCGGGCCCGCGCACCCGACCACCGGGCTCACGAGCTCGCGCCTCCTCTACCTCGGCCTCGCCATGTCCGTCGGACCGGTGCTCGCCGGCGCCCAGACGCTCGCCGGCAGCCCCGTGGACATCGCCTCGCTCAGCATCGGCGGCGTGGCGATCGTCGCGCTCGGTCTGGTCCGGATCGGCCTGCTGGCGCGGCGGCACGCCGACGCCGAACGCCGGCTGCGCGAGCTCGCCTCGCTCGACGCGCTCACCGGGCTGGCGAACCGGCGCACGCTGACCGAGCACCTGTCGGCTCTCCTCGACCGCGTCGCGGCGCGGACCGCTGCCTGCGCGGTTGTCCTCTACCTCGACCTCGACGACTTCAAGGCCATCAACGACACCTACGGGCACGCGACGGGCGACCACCTGCTCACCACGATCGCCGAGCGGATCCGCGGCTGCCTGCGTCCCGGCGACCTCGTCGGCCGGTTCGGCGGCGACGAGTTCGTGGTGGTCCTCGAGTGCGAGCGTCCGACCGACGCCGACCTGGCGGTCCGGGCCGTCGAGGCGGTCCTGTCCGAGCCCGTCGCGCTCGGTGACGTCGTCACGGTCGGACGTGTGAGCATCGGGGTCGCCGCGGCCGCGTCCGGTGACCGCATCGACGCCTGGACGTTGCTCGACCGCGCAGATGCGCAGATGTACCTCGCCAAACGCGCCCACCGGCAGCCGTCGGAGGCACCGGTCGCCCGCATCGACCAGGCGGGACCCGAACCCGCGTGGCGCGCGTCCCCGCCGAGCGCAGCCGGACCGGCACCCGTCCTGCCCTGACCCCGGGGACGCCGCTCACAACTCGGCGAGCAGCAGCCGGGCCAGATCGTCCGCGGGCATCGGGCGACCCAGGAAATACCCCTGCGCGGCCGGGCAGCGCAGCGCCTGCAGGGCGGTCTGCTGCTCCACCGTCTCCACACCCTCGGCCACCACCTCCAGCCCGAGCGCCGCCCCCAGGGCGATCACGGCCGCGACGATCGCATCGTCGCGCGGGTTCACACCGAGCCCGGCGACGAAGGACTGGTCGATCTTGAGCGTGTGGACCGGGAAGCGCTGCAGGTACGTGAGCGAGGAGTAGCCGGTGCCGAAGTCGTCGATCGTGAGCCCGACCCCCGCGCGAGACAACGCCTCGAGGTCGGCCACCACCTCGTCGGCCGCACCGAGCAGGGTCCGCTCGGTCACCTCCAGGAACAACGTGCGGGGCGCGATACCCGCCGTCGACGCCTCGGTCAGGACTGACCCCGAACGGGCGGCCTCGGCCGCCTGCCGGCCGGTCACGTTGACGGCCATCGTCAGCGCCGGACCGGGTCGCTCGATCGCCTGCCACACCGCCAGCTGGCGGCACGCCTCGTTCACGACCCAGTCACCCAGGGGGTAGGTGAGCGCGGACTCCTCGGCCACGTCGATGAAGTCGCCGGGCGGGATCAGGCCGCGGACCGGGTCGATCATGCGCAGCAACGCCTCGACCCCGCGGATGCGGCCCGAGGCCAGGTCCACGATCGGCTGGTAGTGCAGCACCATCCGGTCCTCGGCGAGGGCCGCACGCAGATCGCGCTCGACCTGCAGCCACCGGGTCGCCGGGTCGCCGAGCGAGGCGTCGAACACCTGGTAGCGGTGGCGACCGAGGCGCTTCGCCTCGCGCATCGCGGTCCCGGCCTCGTGCAGCATCTGATCGGTGCCGGTGTCCGGGTCGTCGGCCACCGAGACCCCGATCGAGGCCCCGACGTGCACGGTGGTGGTGATCGCCGCCGTCCGCACCTCCACGGGGTTCTCCAGCACGGTGCGGACCCGTTCGACCAGCTCGTGCAGGTCCTCGTCGGAGCCGATGTCGTGGCACACCACCAGGAACTCGTCACCGGCCAGCCGCGCCACCAGGTACAGGTGCGGCACGTTGGCCCGGAGCCGGGCCGCGACCTCGACCAGCACCCGGTCTCCCACGTCGCGGCCGTAGGTGTCGTTGACCGCCTTGAAGCGGTCCAGGTCGGCGTACAGGACGGCCACCCGTCCCGGCTGGGCACGCAGGGCCGCCAGCACGCGTCGCAGGTGGTCCACCGCCAGCAACCGGTTCGCGAGCCCCGTCAGACCGTCGTACAGCGCGTGGCGCGTCTGCTCCTCCTGCGTCCGCCGGTGCTCGGTGACGTCCTCCAGGTGGCCGATCAGCTGCTTGGGTCCGTGCTCGTCGCCCGCCAGGGCGACCGACAGCCGCGCCCAGGCGATCGACCCGTCGATCCGGCGCACGCGGTGCTCCCACACCCCGCGCCGGGTGGCACCCGCCGACACCCCGGCCAGCACCTCGGCGATGTCGTCGGCATCGAGCGCGTTGACCAGATCGGGCACGCTCATCCCCACGAGCTCCGCCGACGGACGCCCCAGGAGCTGTGCCAGCGCATGGTTGGTCGCCACCACCACGTTCGGCATCCCGGGCTCGGCGGTCGCGAGCAGCATGCCGACCGGCGCGGCGGTGAACGCGAACCTGAACTGGGCACCGGTGACAGCCCCGCCATCGACCTCCTGGTCGGACGAGGTCGACGGACCGTGCGCGACACGTGTGTCGTCGATCGGTTCAGAGACTCCCGGCGTCGCGCCCACGGCTCCGCCTTCCCGCCACCCTACGATCGCGTGGGTGCAGATCGGACCCGATCCTCCGGGCACCGGTGCACGACCGGCTCGGTGCTCCCCCAGCGACCTCCACCGTCGCACGGCGGCAGCCACCCTGCCACCGGCCGGGGCCCTGACCACGGCGGGCGACGACGCCGTCCTGGTCTCCGAGCACATCTGACCGGTCATCGGACGCGAGCGGCCGACCCCCGCCCGCGCCACGGGTCGACGAGTTCGCCCAGGCCCGTCACCAGGCCGTCCGGCCCTGCACCGGCCAGCGCGGCAGTCTTGGCCGAGCGCAGCACCAGGGCGATCGATCGGACCCCCGCGGCCCGGGCCGCCCGCACGTCGGTGACCGAGTCGCCGATCAGCACCGCGTCACCCGGCGCGGCGCCCAGCTCCCGCAGCGCACGGGCCACGAGGACCGGTGCCGGTTTGAGGTCCTGCGGCCGTCCTGGCACCCGGCCCGCGACCGGAACGCCCACCAGAGGGGGCACCACGCGCTCCGCCAGCGCGGCGACCGCCTCGGGGCAGTTGTTGGTGACCACGGCCACCGGCACCCCGGCGGCCCGGGCCGCGCCGAGCAGCTCGACCAGCCCCGCCGTCGGCGCGGCCCGGCGCGCACCGTCCAGCTCGTGCCGACGGACCACCGTCTCGACCGCGAGGCGCACCTGGGCGGGCTGCCCCACGCTCCACGCGAACGCCGCCATCGGGTCACCGGTCGCCGCGACCGCCTCCGGCAGCGGCACCCCGCACCTCGCCGTCGCGGCCCGGAGCTGGTCCACGAGCGCACCCCGGTCGAGGCCGGCGAACACCCGGGCCACCGGACCGTCGAAGTCGAGCAGCAGCGCACGGGCCCGCGCGAGCACGGCCCGGGCGTCCCGGACCTGCATCTCGGTGACCCGCACGCGGTGATTGTCCCGGCCCTGGTCTCCGCACCGGGACGCCGGTCAGCCCCGCGCCGTCAGGAGGGCCGTCACCTGATCGGCCGGCATCGGCCGGGCCAGCAGGAAGCCCTGACCGGTCGGGCAGCCGAGCGCCTTCAGCGCGGCGAGCTGCGCGGCGGTCTCGATGCCCTCGGCCACGACGTACGCGTCGAGGTCATGGCAGAGTTTCACGACGCGACGAACGAGCGTTTGCTGTCGTGTGCTGCGATCCACGCCCTCCACGAGCCCGCGATCGATCTTGACCATCCGCGGCTCGAGATCGGCGATGCGCTTGAGGTTGGAGAAGCCTGCCCCGAGATCATCGACGACCAGGTGGAACTGACCACGACTGCACACCTCTCGCAGCACGCTCATGCACAGCTGGTAGTGCGTCATCGGAACGGATTCGGTGATCTCGAGGAAGACGTCCTCGTCGTGCAGGAACATGGGATCGTCGGGGCGCACGAGCCAGCCTTCCCCGAGCTCAGCGGGATGGACATTGAGGAACAGGGGGATGCCTCCGCACAGGGGAACGGCGATCTCGCGGATCA
>JAHIJU010000450.1 GCA_018898235.1 Actinomycetota bacterium
AGACCCCTGGTGCTGCTGTGCCCGGCCGGTCACCCGCTTGCCCGCTCCAAGGTGGACTGGGCCGATCTGCGCGACGCCGACTTCGTCGACTTCCACCCCGCCTGGGGCCTGCGCTCGCTCAACGACGGCGCCTGCGCCCGGGCCGGTGTGCGTCGTCACGTGCGCTGCTCGGTGGACGATGTGCACACGCTGCTCGACCTCGTGCACCGCGGCCTGGGCGTGGCCCTGGTGCCGCAGCACGTCGCCGCCAAACCGCAGGCCGCCGGTCTGGTCGCCGCGCGGCTGCCCGCACAGGACGCCCCGCAGTGGGTGGTGCAGGTCGTCACGGGTGCCGCGGCCGGTTCGCTCGCCCCCCGGCTGATGGAGCTGCTGGAGCTCGTGCGGCCCGATGAGCAGACGGTCGCCGCGGACTGATGTGCGGGTCGGCGCTACCGGACGTCGCCGTCCGCGTAGAACCACGCACCGCCCTCGCGGACGAACCGGCTGGTCTCCTGCTGCACCCCGCGGCCGTCGGCCGACCGGAAGAACGCGCGGAACTCGACCGTCCCGCGGGTGTCCAGGCTGCTGCCACCCGAGGTCGACACCACGTCGAGCCGGTACCAGCTCGTCCCGGCCTCCAGCGTGAGGGTGCGCGGCCGGGTCGACGGGTGCCAGGTCGCCAGCAGGTGGGCCACGTCACCGACCGCGAACGCGGTGTACCGCGACCGCATGAGCTGTTCGGCGCTGGTCGCACGGACCCGGCCGGCGAGCAGGGGACCGCAGCACTCGTCGAAGCTCGGACCGGCGCCGCACGGGCAGATGGGGGCGGGCATGTCCCCAGTCTCGTCGACGGTGCGGTCCGGCGGAGCGGTGCGGTCAGGGTCGCGGTCGTCAGTCGATCGGACCGGTCTCCTCCAGCAGCCGCAGCGCGGCGCTCACCCGCGGGTTGCGTCGGGAGTCGGCGTCGATCCCGAGCGTCGCGTACATCGCGTTCACGTGGTTCTGCACCGACTTCTCGGTGATCCCCAACCGCTCGCCGATCCCGGCGTTCGACAACCCCTCGGCCAGCAGCCGCAGCACCGCGAACTGCCGGTCGGTGAGCTGGGCGACGGCCGATCCGGCGCGGGGGGTGGCCTTGGCCAGCAGCGCCGGGTCCAGCACGGTGTGGCCCGCGGCGGCGGCCCGCAGCGCGGCGACCAGCGTCTCCTCCGTGGTCGAGGACGTCTTGGAGAGGTAGCACCACCCGTGCGCGACGTCCTTCGGCAGGTCGAGCAGCAGGTCCATCGCATCGTGCGCCGAGAGCAGCAGGATGCCGAGCTGCGGCTGCACCCGGCGCAGCCGGACCCCCAGCGAGATGCCGTTCCCGTCCGGCAGGTCGATGTCCAGCACGGCCACGTCGGCCAGGCCCGGCAGCAGTCCGCGGGTCGCCTCGGCGAAGCTGCCGGCCTGGAGCACCACCTTGAACTCGTCGGTGTGGTGGTCGAGTGTGCGGGCCAGCATCGCCCGGAACAGCGGTTGGTCCTCCACCAGGGCGATACGGAGGAAAACGGGAGGAATGGTACTCATGGTGCAGCCAGTATGGTCGCGCCCGGGGGAGCCAAGCAGCACCGCCACGGAGGTGACATGAGCGACGTAGATCACTCTTCGCTGCGCGGTGACCGGGCGGCCGATCGTCAGGCACTGCTGCGCGGCACCAGCATCGTCGTGATCGGGTTCGCGGCCGGTGCGTCGGTGCAGTCGGCCTATGTCCTGTCCGAGCTGGTGCCCGCGCTGGGGTTCGTCCCGGTGTGGGCGCGGATCGCGGCCAACGCCATCGGTGTGCTGACCCTGCTGGGACTGCTCGCCGTCCAGCCGGTGCACCTGGTGCGCAGCGGGTGGCAGGCGGTGCCGCCGGTCCTGCTGGCCTCCGTGGGGGCGGCGGTCGTGCGGCTCGGGGCGCAGCAGGTGTTCGGGGTGGTGCACGCGACCGTCGCCTCGACCGTGGTCGAGGGGCTGGGCGGGGCGGTGTTCTGCATCTTCTCGGCGGGTG
>JAHIJU010000002.1 GCA_018898235.1 Actinomycetota bacterium
CACAAGCGGACGGCGGCGGGATGCCGACCGACTCGATGATCGCCGAGTTCGGCATCGACGACCCGGGCACCGAGGCCGGTGCCGAGGAGATCGCCCTGGCGGTCGCCGACCAGGGCTGCCGCACCAGCAGCGGCTACGACGACGCCCTCTACGCCGCCGAGTGGGCCGAGCAGAGCGCGCTGCTCACCAAGAACGCCGACGCCCTGGTCCGTGAAGGCACCGCGCTGAGCGACCACCTCACCCAGGCGCGGGCGGTCATCGCCGAACGGACGGGCGCATGAGCACGGACCTGGCCGCGCACACCGGTTCGCAGGAGGTCATGCTGCCGCGTCGGCCCCGTCGTCGGCGCACGGTGACGCTGACCGTTCTGGTGGTCGTCGCCGCGGTGGGCGCGGCCTCGCTCGGCTGGGTCGCGGCACTGCGGTTCGAGTCGCCGGCCCAGCGCGCCGCCGCAGCCACCGCACCGGCCGCGCTCCCGGTCACGGCGGCCGTCACCCAGGGTGTCCTGGCCGAGCAGATCACCGCCACCGCCCAGGTCGGCTACGCCAACAGCACGGCGGTCACCGTGCTGCCCGCCTCGAGCGGCACCTCGGTCGTCACCGCCCAGCTGACCGCCCCGGGCTCGATCCTCGAGGCCGGGGCGCCGGTGGTCGCGGTCAACGGCCGACCCGTGCTCGCGCTCCCGGGGCAGTTCCGGGCCTACCGCGACCTGCGTCCCGGTGACACCGGCCCGGACGTCAGTCAGCTGCAGCAAGGCCTGCGTGCCACCGGGCTGGCGATCCCGGCCCGGGAGGACGGGACCTTCGGCACCGCGACAGCCGCCGCCGTCAGAAGGCTCTACCGGGGCCACGGGTTCAGCGCCCCGACCGAGACGACGACCAGCGCGACCTCGACGACCGGCGCCCCGTCCGGCGGGCCCCCCACGGACGCGGACGCCACGCCAGCGACCGCCCCTACCCTCGTCGTCCCGGCCGCCGAGCTGCTGTTCGTCACACAGCTGCCGGCCGTCGTCGTCGGACTGCCCGCCGTCGGCGCGCTCGTCGACGCCGCCACGACCGTCACTGTGGCGTCGACGGCCCTGGTGGCCCACGCCGAGGTCGCGACCTCCCTGCTGACCTCGCTGAGCACGGACACCCGCGGAACCCTCAGCGACTCGTCGGGCGCCAGCGTGGCGGTGCAGGTGGCAGCCCTCACCCCCGGCGACACCACGACCGGCGCCCCTGGGTCGCTCGAGCTGACCGCGTCCGACGGCCTGCCCCAGGCGTGGGTCGGCCAACCGGTGTTGGCCACCCTCAACCTCACCGTCGTGGCCTCCGACGCGCTGCTGGTCCCCAGCCGGGCTGTCGGCGTCGACGGTGCCGGGCAGGCCCAGGTGACGGTCGAGCAACCCGACGGGTCGTTCCGGCTGGTCCCGGTCACCGAGCTCGGGACCCTGGCCGGGCAGAGCGCGATCACGGTCGACGACCCCGATGCCCTGCAGGTCGGCGACCGGGTGCAGGTGGGGTGAGATGTCCGAGCTGAGCCTGCGCGACGTCCACCTCGTCTACCCCGGCGCCACCCCCGTGACCGCCCTCGCCGGGGTGTCGCTCACCATCGAACCCGGCGAGTTCGTCGCGATCGACGGACCCTCCGGCGGTGGCAAGAGCACCCTGCTCAACGTCCCGGGACTGCTGGACGCACCGACCGCCGGGACCTACCTCATCGACGGCGACCCCGTGCGCGCCGACGGCGGCCCGGCGGCGCGGATGCGCTCGGACACGTTCGCGTTCATCTTCCAGAGCTTCCACCTGCTGGCCCGCCGGCCCGTCCTGGACAGCGTCGAGCTGGCCCTGCTCCACCGCGCCGTCGCCCCGGCCGAACGGCGCCGCCGGGCGGCCGACGCCCTGGCAGCCGTTGGCCTGGCCGACCGCGCCTGGCAGCGCGCCGACACACTGTCCGGCGGGCAGCAGCAACGCGTGGCGATCGCCCGCGCCCTGGCCACCGGGGCGCCGGTCGTCCTGGCCGACGAGCCCACCGGCAACCTCGACACCACCAGCTCCGCCGCCGTCATCGCGGCCCTACGGGCCGTGCACGCCCGCGGCGTCACCGTGGTCCTCGTGACCCACGACCCGGCCATCGCCGCCGCCGCCGACCGCCGGATCACCGTGCTCGACGGCTCCGTCGTCGACGACACGCGGCGCACACCCACCACGCCGACCCCGAGGCGGCTCGCGACGCCCCGGCCGGTACCGCCAGGACGTGCCTCCCGCGTCCGGCCGGCCGACGCCGTGCGCGACGTTCTCGCCTCGCTCGCATCCCGCCTCGGGCGCACCACCGGGCTGGCACTGGCGGTCGCGGCCGCCGTCGGGCTGTCGGTGGCCACGGCCGGCCTGACCGCGAGCGCCTCGGCGCAGGTCTCGGCCGCCTTCGACGCACGGCAGAACCGCTTCGTCACCGTCACGGAACCGGCATCGACCGATCAGCAGCCTGTCGTCCGCGGCTGGTCCGCCCCCTCGGACCAGACCCGCGCGACCGGCCTGAACCAGCTCGCCGGGGTGCAGGCCGCGAGCCTGGTCGTCGACCACGGCCAGCACACCGTGACCGCCGCCCCGACCCGCACACCCGTGACGACCACCGCCTACTCCGGTACCGCCGACCTGCTCACCTCGACCGGCACCGAGGTCACCTGGGCCGACCTCGACCACCCCGCACTGGGCAAGGGTCAGGTGCTGCTCGGCGCCCAGCTGGCCGCGCAGCTGGACCTCGGCCCGCTCGTCACCAGCCCCGCGATCCTGATCGACGGACGCAGCGTGACCGTTGCCGGTCTGATCACCAGCTCCGAACGCGTCCCGGCGTGGACCTCGGCCATCGTCGCCCCCAGCGAGGACCGCGAGCTGTTCGGCCATGCGGTGCAGACCCAGGCCGTGATCCTCACCGCCGCCGGAGCAGCCCTGCAGGTCGCCCACCAGGCACCGCTCGTCATGGACCCGGTCGACCCGTCCAGCCTCACGGTCGTGGCACCGACAGACCCCCGCGACCTGCGCGCCACCATCGAGAACGACGTCCGCACGGCGATGGCGGTCCTGACCGCCGTCGCCGTCTTCGCCGCGATCCTCGCCCTGACCAACGCCATGGTGCTGGCCGTCAATGAACGACGCGGTGAGCTCGCGCTGCGGCGCGCCCTGGGCGCCCGCACGGTGCACGTCGCAGGCCTGATCACCGGTGAGGCCTGTGCCACCGGAGCGCTCGGCGGCATCGCCGGGCTCGTCGGCGGGATCCTCGGCATCCTCGCCGTCAGCATCGCCCGGCACTGGGCTCCCGTCCTCGATCTACGGATCGCACCCTGGGCGCTGGTCGGCGGCATCGCGCTCGGCGCCGTCGCCGGCCTGGCCGCCGCGGTCGCGGCCGTGCGCGTGCAGCCTGGGCGGGCGTTGCGGGACTGAGCGCGTCGGGGCCATGTGCGAGGCACGAGGCACGAGGACTCAGTCCGAGCACAACAAGCTCGAGTCGTCGTCGCCAATCATCGTGGACACGACAGCGTCGGCGATCCCACCTCCCGCAATGACACCCTCGACGTCGTCGGCCCGACGGGGCCCGCACACACACCGCCGTCGGCTGGCCCACCCATCGGGCGACCGTCCACCAACACCAAGGGCCGCAGACCCGAAGGTCTGCGGCCCTTGCTCTCCCGGAGATCCCCCAGGATTCCTGTGCGTGAGGCGGGACTTGAACCCGCACGCCCTTGCGGGCACTGGCACCTGAAGCCAGCGCGTCTGCCATTTCGCCACTCACGCGCGAGGAGGAAGGCTAGCACGGGCCGCGTCGTGGTCCACGCAGCCCCGCGCGTGGATACGATCGAACCGGTCAAGTCGCTCCCCAGGTCGGGGGCCGGGTCGCGTCCGCGGCCCGCAAGCGCGTCACGAGGTGGAGCGGAGGTGCGCGTGGGACTCCTCGAGTCGTTCGAGAACGGCGTCGAGCGCGCGGTCAACACCGCGTTCGCCAAGGTCTTCCGCAGTGAGCTCAAACCGGTCGAGCTGGTGAGCGCGCTGCGGCGTGAGATGGACGACCAGGCCGCGGCGTTCGACCGCGA
>JAHIJU010000451.1 GCA_018898235.1 Actinomycetota bacterium
GCAGGACGCTAGGTCGGGCGAGGTGAACCTGGTCGCGGCGTCCGACGGTCCATCCCGACGACGTGGCCCCCAGCTCGGCGGTGGCCGCTCCCACCAAGCCCGACGCGATGGGCAGGCTGCACTCGATGACGCGGGCCGGCGTGGCGTGGGTGGCGATCGCCAAAGCGAGGCTCGTCACACCGGCCTGGGGCAGACAGCCGACCACGGGCAGAACGGTCTCTCCAGGGCACCAGACGCGGTCGTCCACAACCGGCGGCTCGGTCGGACGGGGAATGGTCCCGCGGTCCAAGGGTCGCGGCGAGAGGAACTGCCCCTCCTCGACCGCGTGCCAGGCACGCCGCAGCTCGTCGAGTCCGACCGTGCGGGTCGTGGCGGTGGTCGTCATCGTCGACCACCGGCCAGCGCTGTTCGGCGCATCCGCAGTGCCACGCGAAGCTGTTCGGCGGGCAGGCAGGCCAACGCGGTCTGCGCGGCGCGTGCCCGCCGCAGACGCTCCAGGCTGTCCTCGAGGCCGGCCACGACGGCGGCCTCGTCGTGGGCCTCGCGCAGCAGTCGCTGCAGCTCCAGGTCGTCGGTCACGTCCATCACCTCGCCACCGAAGGCCACCCGCACCGCCCGGGTGCTCACCGGCTCACGCCGACATCTGCCGCGCGTACGCCTCGGCCAGCGCCCGCATGCTGCGCCGAGCCCGGCGTCGCACCGTCGCCTCCGAGATCCCATGGCGCGCCGCTACGGCGCTCGACCCGGACCGGGAGCACAACCCACCGCGCCCTTCTCGGCTGCGGGTCACCTCCAGCTGGCAAGCGGCCTCGGCCAGCCCGACGAGCAGGTCTCGATCGTGCTCGTCGATCACGCGGTGGGACATCGCCCACGAGAGCAGCTCAGCCAGTTCCTCCTCCGGCTGGACCCCCGGAGGCTCCGCGGCCCTGGCGTCCAGGACCCTCCACAGGTCGGCCTCGGGCGCAATGGGCATCGCTCGTGCCCATGCCGGGTCGACCGCCCGCAGGTGCTCAGCGGCGCCGAGCTCGCGCAGCACGCCGCGGCGCAGATTCATGACAATGTTGCCCGCCACCTTCCGGCGTCGCTCCCAGGCGAAGCTGCGCACCTCGATCCACAGCTGCGCAGCGACACACTCGTCGATCCTGGGTGTCATGTCCCGCAGCCGGCGGGCCACCTGGATCGCCCCGGGGAGCAGCAGCCAGGCAAGGGCACCGGCCGCCGCGAGATCATCGCCACCGGTCGGGCTGCCGAGGCGCGCGAGCTCATGCAGGACGTCGTCGACGTAGTCGCGGTCAGCCGAGCGGATCCACCCGGGCAGGTCGAGCAGGTCGTCCACCACGGCAAGCCGTGGAACACGTCCGCACCAGGCGGGCCACTCCGTGCGGGCCTGGGCCAGCAAACCCGAAGCCGTGTCGTCGAGTCCGAGCTGCGCTGCGACGCTCATCGTGAGGTCCTTCCGCCGTAGGGATACGGCCTGAAAGGTCACGCTCGGTCGTCCCCCGACTCGTCCCTCGATGCGGTGTCAAGGCAGAGATTGGCCCACTTCCGGCCTCGCCCCCCTCGCCGCACCAAGCCCATCAACTGGGGTAACGCCGAGGAGCACCGCGTCCCCCTTCGTCCCCCATCTGCCCCCCGGTTCCTTGCCTGGAGGTCGCTCACGGGTTCTCGCGTACCAGCCGCGCCGGCTGCGGTTGGGCCGCCTCGCAGCTGACCGGGCAGCCTGATGGCCGGCTGAGGGCCTCAGGCGCAGCAGGAGGTGGGCATCTGGTGACGGAAAAGGCCGGCGACGAGACGCAGGCTCTCGGCCATCGTCAGGTACGGCGCCCAGGTGGTGGCCAGGTCGTCGACCGTCATCCCGGCCTTGATCGCATAGGTCGCGGCAAGCATGATCTCCCCGGCGCCGTCTGCCAGTGCGTGGACACCCAGAACCTTGCCGGTGTCCGCGTCCGCGAGGAGCTTGATCGCCCCGCGTGTCTCGCGGTTGACCAGCGCGCGAGGCACATCGGCCAGGTCCAAGACACGGCACTCGCACCGGTAGCCACGGGCCAGGGCCTCGGTCTCAGTGATCCCGGCCGAGGCGAGCTGGGGGCGGGTGAACATCACCTGGGGCATCCCGGTGTAGTCGACCTCGACCGGCGCGTCACCGATGCCGAGGGCGTTGGTGGCGGCCACCCGACCGGCGGCGGCCGCGACGTAGACGTACTGCGGGGCGCCGGTGACGTCACCGGCGGCCCAGACGCGCTCGTTGGTGGTGCGCTGGTTTGCGTCGACGGCGACGAACCCGCGCTCGTCGACCTCGATCCCCGCGGCGCTGACGTCGAGCCCGTCGGTGCGCGCATGCCGTCCGGTCGCGACAAGGAGGCGACCGCCCGTGACGCGCCGCCCGGAGCTCGTGACGACCGCGACCCCTTCACCGGAGTGCTCGACGCGCGACGCGTGCTCCTCGACAACGGTGACCCCGTCGTCGGCGAACACCTGGCGTAGGCGCTGGGCCAGCTCGGGTTCGGCGCGGGGGGCCAGTCGGCCGACGAGCGTCACGTCGACACCCAGGTGGGCGAAGAGCTGGGCCTGTTCGGTCCCGACGTACCCGCCGCCGA
>JAHIJU010000452.1 GCA_018898235.1 Actinomycetota bacterium
CACATCGCCGACCGGCTCGGCCAGGTCGAGGCGATCGTCCTCACCCACGGGCACGAGGACCACATCGGCGCCGTCCCGTATCTGCTGCGACTGCGGCCCGACATCCCGCTCATCGGCTCCCGGCTGACCCTCGCGTTCGTCGAGGCCAAGCTCAAGGAGCACAAGATCGCGCCGTTCGCGTACACGGTGGCGGAGGGCACGGTCGAACGTCTCGGTCCGTTCGAGTGCGAGTTCGTCGCGGTGAACCACTCCATCCCCGACGCGCTGGCCGTCGCCGTGCGGACCGTCGCCGGCACGGTGCTGCACACCGGCGACTTCAAGATGGACCAGCTCCCGCTCGACGGGCGGATCACCGATCTGCGGGCCTTCGCCAGGCTGGGCGAGGCGGGGGTGGACCTGTTCATGGTCGACTCCACGAACGCCGAGGTGCCCGGGTTCGTCGCCGGGGAGCGCGAGATCGGACCGGTGCTCGACCGGGTGATCGGCGACTCGGCGGGCCGGATCGTGGTCGCCTCGTTCTCCTCGCACGTGCACCGCGTGCAGCAGGTGCTGGACGCCGCGGTGCTGCATGGACGGCGGGTGGCGCTGGTCGGACGCTCGATGGTCCGGAACATGACGATCGCCCGCGACCTGGGCTACCTGTCGGTTCCCGACGGGGCGCTCGTCGACCTCAAGGACGTCGACTCGCTGCCCGACGACCGCGTCGTCCTCATGTGCACGGGGTCGCAGGGTGAGCCGATGGCCGCCCTGTCCCGGATCGCCAACAACGACCACCGGATCACGGTCGGTCCGGGCGACACCGTGATCCTGGCGTCCTCGCTCATCCCGGGCAATGAGAACGCCGTGTACCGCGTGATCAACGGGCTGATGCGCCTCGGCGCGCGGGTCGTGCACTCCGGCAACGCCAAGGTGCACGTCTCGGGCCATGCGGCGGCGGGGGAGCTGCTCTACTGCTTCAACATCCTGCGGCCGCGCAACGTCATGCCCATCCACGGCGAGGTCCGCCACCTGGTCGCCTCGGGGGCGCTCGCGGTCAGGGCGGGTGTGCCCGCCGACCACGTGGTGCTTGCCGAGGACGGTGTGGTGGTCGACCTGCGCGACGGGCGTGCCCGGATCGTCGGCGCCGTCCCGTGCGGGTACGTCTACGTCGACGGGTCGGCGGTCGGCACGATCACCGAGGCCGAGCTCAAGGACCGGCGGATCCTGGGTGACGAGGGGTTCGTGTCGATCTTCGCCGTGGTCTCCTCGGCCGACGGTTCGGTGCTGGCCGGTCCGCAGGTCCAGGCCCGCGGGTTCGCCGAGGGCGAGGCGGTGTTCGACGCGATCCTGCCGGAGCTGACCTCGGCGCTGCAGGAAGCCGCGCGCACGGGTGCGGACACCCACCAGCTCCAGCAGGTGATGCGCCGCGTCGTCGGCCGATGGGTGTCGGGTCGGCTGCGCAGGCGGCCGATGATCATCCCGGTGGTCGTCGAGGCCTGACCCGGCCGGGCCGCAGCCGGGTGGCCCGGTCCGGCGTGCCCTGACCCCCTGGTGGGGCACCGGCTGGTTACCGTGGGCACCATGGCCACCCGTTCGTCCACAGCAGCCGCCTCCCGTCGGGGCGGTGCGTCGGCATCGGGTGCCGCCAAGCGTGGACCGGCTCCGGCCAAACGTCCGCCCGCGCCGCCCGCCGCGCCGGCGCTGCCGATCCGGATCGTGCGCGGGGCCTGGATGGGAACGGCGCACCTGGTCGGCGGCTCGGCCCGGCGGGTCGGCCAGGGTGCGCGCGACCTGGACCCGGCACACCGGCGCGACGGCGCCGCGTTCGCCCTGCTCGGGTTCGCGGTCGTGGTCGCGGCGCGTGAGTGGTTCTCGCTGTCCGGGACCGCGGGGCAGTGGATCCACTGGGCCGTGGCGGGCGCCTTCGGGGTGCTCGGCACGGTGCTGCCGCTCGTGCTCGCCTGGTTCGCCGTCCGCCTCATGCGGCATCCGGAGCGCACCGCGGCGAACGGTCGGATCGGCATCGGGATCACCGCGGTCGCCGTCGCGGTGGCCGGTCTGGTGCACCTGGGTCGCGACCGCCCCGGCACGGACGACTGGCCCGCCCTGCGTGCGGCGGGCGGGATCGTCGGCTGGGTGGCGGGGACTCCGCTGGCGGCGGCCTTCTCGGCCGTGGTCGCCGGGATCCTGCTGGTCCTGGTGGGGCTGTTCGGGCTGCTGGTGATCACCGCGACCCCGGTCAACCAGATCGTCCCCCGGCTGCGCGCCCTGGTCAGCCGGTCCCAGCCGGAGGCGGCCGACGAGGACGAGCCACTGGTCATCCGGGAGGGCCACACGGCCGAGCTCGAGCCGCCGGCCGGGCCCCGCGGGCTGCTGGCACGTCGCCGGGCCAAGGCCGCGGCCGCCCGGGCGGAGGAGAAGGCGCGTCTCGAACGGTACGACGGCGACGAGGCCTTCGAACGCGCCCACCTGGTGGCGCCGGCGACCGCCGACGTCCCGCCGGTGGCCCCCGACGATGTCGCGACGACCGTGCTGCCCGCGGCCGACGTCACGCCGCGGGAGGCGGCGGCCGACGAGACCGACGCCGACGAGACCTCGGTGCGGGTGCTCCCGCCGTCCGCCCCGCTGCCGCGCGGTGAGCAGCCGATGCTCGACGGCGACGTGCTCTACATCCTGCCGCCGGAGGACGCGCTCACCAAGGGGCCGCCGCACAAGGTGCGCTCGGCGGCCAACGACCGGGTCGTGGAGTCCCTCACCAGCGTGCTCGAGCAGTTCGAGATCGACGCGCAGGTCACCGGCTTCACCCGCGGCCCGACGGTCACCCGCTACGAGGTCGAGCTCGGCCCGGCAGTGAAGGTGGAGCGCGTCACGGCCCTGAGCCGCAACATCGCCTACGCGGTGGCCAGCGCCGATGTGCGCATCCTGTCGCCGATCCCGGGCAAGTCCGCCATCGGCATCGAGATCCCGAACACGGACCGCGAGACCGTGGCGCTCGGCGACGTGCTGCGCTCGGCCGCCTCCCGGCGCACCACGCACCCGATGGTCGTGGGCGTCGGCAAGGACGTCGAGGGCGGCTACGTCGTGGCCAACCTGGCGAAGATGCCGCACCTGCTCGTGGCCGGCGCCACCGGGTCCGGCAAGTCGAGCTTCGTGAACTCGATGATCGTCTCGATCCTCATGCGGGCCCAGCCCGACGAGGTGCGGATGATCCTGGTCGACCCCAAGCGCGTCGAGCTCACGCTCTACGAGGGCATCCCGCACCTCATCACGCCCATCATCACCAACCCGAAGAAGGCCGCCGAGGCCCTCGAATGGGTGGTCAAGGAGATGGAGTCGCGGTACGACGACCTCGCGACGTTCGGCTTCAAGCACATCGACGACTTCAACGCCGCCGTGCGCGCCGGCAAGGTGAAGCCGCTGCCGGGCTCCGAGCGCAAGATCGCCACGTACCCGTACCTGCTGGTGATCGTCGACGAGCTCGCCGACCTCATGATGGTGGCCCCGCGGGACGTCGAGGCGTCCATCCAGCGGATCACCCAGCTCGCCCGGGCGGCCGGCATCCACCTGGTGCTGGCGACCCAGCGACCGAGCGTCGATGTGGTCACCGGGCTCATCAAGGCCAACGTGCCGTCCCGGCTGGCCTTCGCGACCTCCTCGCTCACCGACTCCCGCGTGGTCCTCGACCAGCCGGGCGCCGAGAAGCTCATCGGCCAGGGCGATGCCCTGTTCCTGCCGATGGGGGCGGCCAAGCCGATGCGCACCCAGGGCGCCTGGGTGAGCGAGTCGGAGATCCACGCCGTGGTCGAGCACGTGAAGACCCAGGCCAAGCCGCAGTACCGGCCCGACGTGTCGGTGCAGGCCACCAAG
>JAHIJU010000453.1 GCA_018898235.1 Actinomycetota bacterium
CTCACCGGCGGGGCGCTCGGCGGGGGCGGCGCGGGCGGCGCGGCCCGCGGCGGGTCGGGCGGGAAGGCGACGGGCGGCGGCTCCGGGACGGGTGGGAACGCGGCCGGCGGCGGCTCCGGGGCGGGTGCGACGCGGTCCGGCGGCGCCTCGACGGGCACGTCCAGCGGCACGTCCTCATCCGGCACGAGCACTCAGACCCGCGCGGCCACCCTCACCCTGGACGATGCGGCCGCGCTGGAGGACACCGGGCAGGCGCCCGATGTCGCCGCGGTCGCCCCCGTCGTCACCGCGTCGAGCGTGGTCGCCACCGATGCGGGGGCCTCGCACACGCTCGGCACCTTCCTCGGGACCTCGCCGAGCTACCTGGGCATCGACGGCGACACCGTCCAGGCGGGCAGCACCTTCACCGACTCCGACTACGTGGCGCACCGCCGCGTGGCGCTCATCGGCGTCACCGCGGCGCAGGACCTCGTCGGTGGTGACGGGCTGTCGATCGTCGGCCGACGCGTCTCGCTCAACGGCATCCCGTTCCAGGTGGTCGGCGTGCTCACGTCGAAGGGGACGGCGCTCGGCCAGGACCAGGACGATCGAGTGATCGCCCCGCTGACCGCGGTCCAGGACACCCTCACCGGGTACGGCACCCTGTCGGCGATCAGCGTCAGGGCCGCCTCGGCGCAGGCGACCACGGCGGCCCAGTCCGAGATCACCGCCATCCTGGACGCGCGGCACCACGTGACCGCCGCCACCGCCGACTTCACGGTGTCGAGCGCCGCGTCCTTCGTCGCCGCCGCGACCGCGACGACCGCCACCTTCACGGTGCTGCTCGGTTCGGTGGCCGCGATCTCGCTGCTGGTCGGCGGGATCGGGGTGATGAACATCATGCTGGTCTCGGTCACCGAACGGACCCGTGAGATCGGCATCCGCAAGGCCATCGGGGCGCAGCGGTCGGACGTCGTCGGCCAGTTCCTGCTCGAGGCGGTGCTGCTGTCCGTGCTCGGCGGGACGATGGGGATCCTGGTCGCGCTGCTCGGCACGCGGTTCACGATCCTCGGCATCCACCCCGTCGTCTCGACCGGGTCGGTGCTGCTCGCCTTCGGCGTCTCGGCGGCCGTCGGCCTCTTCTTCGGCATCTACCCGGCCAACCGGGCCGCCGCGCTGCGCCCCATCGACGCGCTGCGCTACGAGTGAGCGAACCAGGCAGAAGGAGCATGCGATGAACCAGGACACGACACACGGGCCGGACGAGCCGCGACCGGCGATCGAGCTGCCGGGCGGCGGTGCGGCGGGCGGGTCGGGCGGCACCGGGCGGCCGGGCGGGACGCCGGACGAGGAGCCACCCGCGTGGGCCGCCGAGCTCGCTCCTCGGTCACGACGCAGGGTGCACCCGGTGACCGTGGGGCTGCTCGCGGCCGTGCTCCTGGTCGGCGGGTTCGTCGGCGGGGTCGCCCTTCAGCGCGGCCACCAGAGCACCACGACCAGCGCGTCCGGCCGCGGCTTCCGGTTCGCCGGCGGCGCACCGACGGGGGGCGCCGTACCAGGCGCCCAGGCGACCCCGGGGGCGGGCCGTGGGCAGGGCGGCGGCGGCTTCGCAGGCGGCGGGACCCCCGCGGTGAGCGGTGCGGTGACCGCCGTGGGCGACGGCACGCTCACCGTCCAGCCCGACGGCGGCAGCGCGGTCACCGTGCGCGTCTCGGCCGCCACCACCGTCTCCGAGCGCGGCTCGACGTCGTTGCAGGTCGGCGCCCAGGTGCAGGTGATGGGCACCAAGGCCGGCGACGGCTCGGTGGACGCGACCGCGGTCGTCACCCGCCGGGGGGCGTGAGCGGGAGCCGGATCGCCGGCGTCTCAGCTGGCCTGCGTCCCGAGTCCCAGGTCTCCCACCGAACGACGGTCGACCTGTGCCCCAAACCAGACCGCCGGGGCGATGCTGCGTCCGATCGCGTGACGGAACGGCTCCGTCTGCGGCACCCGAGGCACGGAGATCTGCATGCCCGAGCGGTCCCGCAGGACGACGTCCGCCGCACCGACCTTCGAGTTCACGACGTGATCGATCAGGACGAGCTGGTCCAGGTCGAGAGCCGTCTCGCCGAGCACAGATGTGCGGCGGAGCACCGAACCATCCACCCAGGTGATCCGACTCGGGCTCAGGCACCAAACGACGACGGTGTAGGCCACGAGCGCAGCACCCAGGACCCACCAGCGGGCGGCAGCATCCACCGAGGTAGCGACGAGGGCCCCCGTGAGCACGCCGACGACCAGGTGAGTCCACCAGCCCCCGTTGGCGGTCTCGACCATCCGAGGTCGACCCTGCGCGTCGAGCTGGCGCTCAAGCGCCCGGAGCCGCCGCAGGCCGCCGCTGCTAGCAGCCGCTCGGCTCATCCCACCTCGCCGCGACGCAGCCCGTCGAGCCAGGCGCGCGCGTCGGCGTAGTCGGCGTCGGCGGTGCCGGCGCGCAGCACCGGCTCGACCTCGTCGGCGCGCGCGTAGGAGCCGAGGAACCGGACGAACGGGCAGTGCCGGCGCAGGCCCATGAGCGCCTCGCCCACCCGTTCGTCGGCCACGTGCCCCTCGGCGTCGATCGAGAACGAGTAGCGGCCCAGCGCGTCGCCGATCGGCCGGGACTCGATGCGCGACAGGTTGATGCCGCGGGTGGCGAACTGCTCGAGCATCGACAGCAGGGCGCCGGCCTCGTCGTCCGGCAGGTGCACCACCAGCGTCGTCTTGTCGGCGCCCGTCGGCGGCGGGACCTCGCCCGGGTGACCGACCAGCACGAAGCGGGTGACCGCATCCGGGTTGTCGGCGACCGACGGGGACAGCAGCTCCAGGCCGTAGGCCTCGACGGCCGACGGCGGCACGAGGGCGGCGTCGAACGGCACCTGTTCACCGGCTCCGAGCAGCGCCGCGGACGACGTGTTCGACGCGGCGGGCACATGCACCGCACCGGGCAGGTTCGCCGTCAGCCAGGTCCGCGACTGCGCCCAGGCGTGCGGGTGCGCGCTCACGCGTCGCACATCGGCCAACCCGACACCCGGGGCGGCCACCACGTCGAACTGCACCGGCACCAGCATCTCGCGCAGCAGGACGAGCGGTTCGCCGGTGGCCAGGGCGTCCAGGGTCGCGGTGACCCCGCCCTGCCCGGTGCTCTCGATCGCGACCACGGCGTACTCGGCCCGGCCCGCGCGCACGGCGGCGAGCGCCGAGGTCACATCGGGCTGCGGCAGGTACTGCGCCTCGTCGCGCCCCACCACCTGCGCGAGCGCCTGCTCGGTGAAGGTGCCGGACGGCCCCAGGTAGGCGTAGCGCGGCAGCGACATGCACCCTCCCAGATCTGGACCCCGCGCCGGACGCGGGCGAGGCGAGCCTAGCGGCGCCGACCCGGCGGACCCGTCAGACGACGTCTATACGCTGGCCCGGTGCCCCTGACCCTGTCCGGACGTGGTCTGCTCGCAGCCAGCGGGCTCGCCGTGGCCGGGCTCACCGCGGCCCTGCTCGCCGGCGCCGGCCCGGCCGTCGCCGCGGGGACGGGAGTCACCACTGGGACGGGCAGCACCGCGACCGACGGCCCGGTGGTGCTGCTGGGGACCACCGGGGTGCGCTGGTCGGACGTGAGCGGCGCGACCCCGGCCCTGGCCGGTCTGGCCAGTCAGTTCGCGCTGGGTGATGCCGCCGTCCGGTCGGTGCGCCAGGTCGCCTGCCCGGCCGACGGCTGGCTCGCGGTGTCGGCCGGGACCCGTGCCGCCGATGTGCAGCAGCCCGACGGCGGCTGCCGCCCCCTGACGGGTCCGACCGCCGACGGCGCCGTCCCGGGCTGGGCCGACTACCTGACCGCTGCCGCTGACGACGGGTACGACGCGCGGCCCGGACTGCTCGGCGACCGGGTGGCCGGGGCGGGCCTGGCCGTCCGGTCCATCGGCGCCGGGGCAGCCATCGCCACGGCCACGTCGGGCGGCGTCCCGGTCGGCACCTGGTCGGACCTGCCGGCGCAGGCCGCCGACCTGCGCATCCAGGTGGCCGAGGCCCTGACCGGGGGCGACCGGCTCGTCGTGGTGGATCTCGGCTCGGTGCGCACCGACGGGTCGACGCTCGCCCAGGTCGACGAGCGGCTCGCCGCCGCACTGGCCGGGGTGCACGACGCGGGCGTGGGCGCCGGGACCGTCGTCGTCGCCTCCCTCGCTGATCGCGACGACACCCCCGCGCTCCAGCTCGCGGCCGTGCGCGGACCGGGGGTCGAGGCGACGTTGGCCACCTCCAGCTCGACCAGGCAGATCGGGCTGGTGGTCGGCACTGATGTGGTGGCGACCGTCGTGCACGCCCTCGGGCTGCCCGACGACGGGTTGGTCGGGGCACCGGTCACCTCGACCCGCCGCGCCCCGGCCGACCGCGTCGCGGCCCTGGTCGACACGGCGCTGCACGCCTCGGTGGCCCGCCCGCTCGTGCCCGCGTTCTACCTGGGGCTGGTGCTGCTCAACATCGCGCTGTACGCCGCCGTCGCCTTCGGGCTGGCGCGGGCGCCCGGCCGGCGCGCGGTCGGCGAGCGGCACCGTGCCGCGACGGCGCGCGGTGTGCAGCTCGTGGCCCTGTCGGTGGGTGCGGTCCCGGTCGGGCTGCTCACCGCGAACCTCGTGCCGTGGTGGCGCGCGGACGTTCCGGCCCTCGCGCTGGCGGCAGCGAGCCTCGTCGTGGTCGCGGCCCTGGTGACCGTCGCCCTGCTCGGACCGTGGCGGCGCGCGGTGCTCGGACCGGCGGGGGCTGTGGCCGCCGTGACCTGTGCGGTGCTCGTGGTCGACGTCGCGACCGGGGGGCGACTGCAGATCTCGGCCGTCATCGGGGCGCCCACGCTGGCCGCCGGGCGGTTCTACGGGTTCAACAACACCGCGTTCGCCCTGGCCACGGCCGCGACGCTGTTCGCCGTCACGGCCGTGGTCGACCCGTGGGTGCGGGTCGGACGACGAGGCCTGGCTGCGGGCGTCGTCGCTGTCACGGGCCTCGGTCTGACCGTGCTCGACGGTGCCCCCGAGCTCGGGGCGGACTTCGGCGGCCCCCCCGCCGTCGTCCCGGCGTTCACGGTGCTGGCGCTGCTGGCCTGGGGCGCCCGGATCACCTGGCGCCGGGCCGCCTGGGTGCTCGCCGGTGCCGCCGCGGTCACGGCGGCCTTCGCCGGGATCGACTGGCTGCGCCCCGCCGATCAGCGCACCCACCTCGGTCAGCTGGTGCAGACCGCGATCGACGGTGGACTGTGGGACGTCATCGCCCGCAAGGCCTCGGCCAACCTGGCCATCATCGGCAACAACCGGCCGCTCACACTGCTCACCCTCGCCGGGGTGGTGTTCGTGGTCGCGGCGCTCGTGCGGCCCGTCCGACGGCTGGTGCTCTCCCCCGACGGCGGCCGGTACGGCTGGCTGTCGCACGGCACCGCGCTCGGCGCGATCACGGTGGCGGCGCCCATGCTCGCCCCGTGCCTGATGGCCACCGCGACCGCCCTGCTCATCGGGTTCGCGATGAACGACTCGGGCATCGCCATCCCGGCGCTCGGCGTCTCGATCACCGTGCCGCTGCTGATCGCCACGTGCGCGACCTGGCTGCGCGGGCTGCCTGCTCCCGACGGGCCCGTCCGCGCCGGTGGGGTCACGGCGGCCGGGGAGGCCGGGGCATGAGCCGACGATGGCTGCGCGGCCTGGTCGGAGTCGGCCTGGTCGGGATCACTTTGGTCGCCCAGGCCCTCACGGCCGCACCCGCACGCGCCGCGACCCCGCCGGCCGACCCGGCACCGAGCGGCCCCGTCGTGCTCATCGGCGTCACCGGTCTGCGCTGGTCCGACGTCGGCACGCTGTCCACCCCGGCGCTCTGGCAGCTGTCGCGCACCGCCGCTGTCGGGCAGGTCGTGGCGCGGTCGGTGAACTCGCGGGCCTGCCCGGCCGATGGCTGGCTGGCCGTCTCCTCGGGCGCCCGGGCCGCCGATGCGATCCCCGTGGGCTGCCGCACGCTCACCGACCCGTCCGCACTCGACGGCACCGCCCGGGTGACCCAGTGGCAGCAGTACAGCGACGCCGTGGCCGGCCAGTCGTACGGCGCCCGGCTCGGGCAGCTCGGCGACACCCTGACCGCGAACGACGTGGCCGCCGCCGCGATCGGGCCCGGCGCCGCCATCGCCCTGGCCGACTCGACCGGAACCGTGGCGGGCAGCTACACGGCCCGCCCCGAGGGGCGCCGCCAGCTCACCGCGGCGGTTCGCACCGCGCTGACCGGTGACCGGCTCGTCGTCGTCGACGCCGGGACGCTGCGTGACCCCGGGTACGAGACCGTCGACCCGGACCAGCTCGTGACCCCGGCGCCGACCGCCGAGCCCGGTCAGGAGGCGACCGCGCCGCCCGGCGCGGACGCCATCCTCGAGACCGGCCGCGCGGAGCAGGCCGAAGCGATCGACGCCCGCGTGGCCGCCGTGCTGGCCGGCACCGCGGGCACGGGTGCCACCGTCCTCGTCGTCTCGCTCGCCGACTCCGGGACGTCCGCGCTCCAGCTCGCGGCCGTCGAGGGACCGCTTCCCGGCGGGACCGCGACCGGGCTGCTCACCTCGGCGTCGACCCGGCAGCCGGGCCTGGTGCAGACCGCCGACGTGCTGCCGACGGTGCTGGCCGAGCTGGGCCTGACGGATGCCGCGCCCTCCCTGTCGGGGTCGGTCATCGCGTCGGCCCCGGGCCCGGCGACCGCCGCCGGACGGCTCGCGGCCCTCGCCGACACCGACCGGCTCGCCACCCAGATCACCCGGGCCGCGGGCGGGTTCAGCACCCGGCTCATGCTCGCCCAGCTGCTCCTGGTGGCCGCCGCCGGACTGCTGCTGTGGTGGTCCGGGTACGGCACCCGGGACGGTCCGGCCCGCGCCCTGCTCATACCGGTGTTGCGTGGGCTGCGGGTCGGCTCCGTCGTCCTGGCGACCGCACCGCTCGCCGCGTTCTGCACCCGGCTGGTGCCGTGGTGGCGCAGCGACGTCCCGCGCGCCGCCTTCTGGCTGGTGATCGCCGGGTTCGTGGCGCTCGTATCGCTGGTGGCGCTGCTGGGACCGTGGCGTCGGAGCCGCACCGGACCGTTCGCCGTGGTCGCCGGGCTGACCTTCGCCGTCCTGGCCGTCGACCTCGCGCTCGGCGGCCGGCTCGTGGTCGACTCGCCGCTCGGGGCGCACCGGCTGCTCGGCGCCCGGTTCTACGGGGCCAGCAACCAGGAGTTCGCCCTGCTCGCCGTGGCGGGTCTCGTCGTCGCCGGGCTGGTCGCCCGGTGGTTGCTGGCCCGCGGCCGACGGACCGCCGCCTGGGTCGCCGTGGCCGGCATCGGGTTGGTCACGGTCGCCGTCGACGGCATGCCGGGGATGGGCTCGGACTTCGGCGGCCCGCCCGCGCTGCTGCCCGCGTTCGCCCTGCTCACCTTCGTCGTCGCCGGACGACGGGTGCGGTGGCGCAGCGCGCTGGTCGTGCTCGGCTCGGCCGCCCTGGTCGTCATCGCCTTCGCGGCGCTCGACTTCGCCCGTCCGGCCGCCGATCGCACCCACCTGGGCCGATTCGTCGCGACCGTGGTCGGCGGCGGACTGTGGCCGGTCCTCGGCCGCAAGGTCTCGACGAACCTGCGGCTGCTCACCTCGTGGCGCTACGTGCTGCCGACCCTCGGCGGGACCGCGCTGACCCTGGCGATCGTCGGCGGGATCGGGCGCTGGGCGCCGCCGCGGTTCCCGCGCCCGCCGCTCGCCGGTCTGGTGGCCGACGAACCCCTGCTGCGTCCGACCGCTGCAGCCGTGGCCGTCGCGATGGGTCTGGCGTTCGTGGTCAACGACTCGGGCGTCGTCATCCCGGCGACCGGGTTGGCGCTCGCGGTCCCGTGCCTGGTGGCCCTCGCGGCGAGCTGGCGGCTGGAGCGGCTCAGCGCCGCTTCGGCCGGAGCGACGCCGCCGCGTACCGCAGCCGACGCGAGTTGATCGCGAGCTCGACGTCCCGGTACTGCGCCGCACGGTGCAGCTGACCCCGCAGGTCCGAACCCGACGGCCGGTGCCGCAGGTCGCACGGCACCTCGAGCACCCGGAACCCGGCGCGCAGCAGGTCGATCGTCATCCCGACCTCCACCCCCCAGCCACGGGCCAGCGGGGTCGCGGCCTCGTAGGCCTCACGGGTCAGGCACCGCATCCCGGACAGCGGCTGCACCGGCGTCCAGCCCGTGAGCTGGGCGATCGCCCGTCGCGCCGCGCCGGTGACGAAGCCGTGGCCGCCGGCGCCCTGCTGGGGCGGCAGGGTCGCGATCGTCACATCGGCCGTGCCGTCGAGCACGGGCGCGACCAACGGTGCGGTGTTGACCGCCGTGTCCGCCAGGTCCCCGTCGAGGAAGAGCAGCGCACGCTCGGGACGCTCCGGCGTGTCCCGCATCGCGACGACGGCCGCCCCGGTCTCCATGGCGGCGGCCTTGCCCCGGTTGTGCGAGTGGCGCACGACGACGGCGCCCGCGTCACGCGCGACGTGCTGCGTGGCGTCCTCGGACCCGTCGTCGACGACGAGCACCAGGTCGACGTGCGGGATGGCGCGCGCGGCCCGGACGGTCGCGGCGATGCGACGGGCCTCGTCCTTGGCGGGGATGACAGCCGCGACCCGCAGCCGGCTCTTGCCCTGCCTGGCCGGGCGTCCCGGCTCCGTCGCGCTCACGGCCCAACCCTAGCCATCTGTCGGCAGCCAGGTTCAGCGCGCCCACCGGGCCGCCCCGGCTCCGGCCGGGCGTCCCCTGGCGGCCGCGTCCGGGGTCAGCGCAAGGTGACCTGTCGGGCCACGAGCCCGGCGCGCGCACGGCGGGCGTTCGCGTCGAGCGGGGACTCGTCGGCCAGCGCCTCGAAGAACCGGGGCGCGAACTGCGCGAGCGCGAGCTCGGTGTCCTCGGGCTCGCTCCCGCGGGCCAGCTCCCAGACCGGGACGACGATGCCCGACGACCGGAAGTAGCCCAGGAAGCGACCGCCGTCGAAGGCCGAGGCCCTGGCGCCGTGCAACCGGGCCAGACCGTCGAGCACCTGCTGCTCGCCGAGCGGCTGGGCCCAGCGCAGGTACTCCTTGGCGCCCATCCGGGTCCAGTACGCCGCGTCGACCCCGCCGATCCGGGCCGTGCGCAGGATGCCCGAGTCGGCATCCTCGAGGGCCTGGTCGATCTGGGCGGTGCGCTCGAGGGCCGGATCCAGCCAGTACTCGAACGAGTCGCGGACGGTGACCTCGAACGGCACCGACAGGTCGAGCACGTCCTGCAGTCGCGGACCGGGCGTCGGCAGACCGAGGGTCTCGATCGCCGTCCCCGGTTCGGTCTCCAGCGCCCGCAGCAGCGCCGTGGCCAGGTCCCGGCTCGCGTCGCCCGAACCGCCGACCGTCTGCAGCGCCAGCAGCACCTGACCGTCGGTGCGGTGCAGCGCGTGCCATGCCGACGGCAGCGCCGTGGTCACCACCACATCGCGGGACCCGTGCTCGGCGGTGGTGCGGGCGGTCGCCGTGGCGGCCGGGACCAGCTCCTTGAGCGCCACCCAGTCCGGCTCGGCGGGAAGCGTCTCGAACGGTCGCAGCACGAAGTCACCGGTGGCCATGCCCGCAGGCTACCGGGCGCACCCGCGCGCGCCGTCCTGCCCGCTGCGACACCGGGACCGTCGGGGTGGGCTGATGTGGGAAGGATGAGGGAGGATCGCGACATGGACCCGCGCGCCGGAACCCTCGCCCAGCCCGCCGACCTCATCGACGTGGACGCCCTCATCGCGGCGTACCACGACCTGGTCCCGGACCCGGAGGATCCGCGTCAGCAAGTGGTGTTCGGCACCAGCGGGCACCGCGGCAGCGCCTTCGACACGGCGTTCAACGAGGCGCACATCGTCGCGATCACCGCGGCCATCGTGGAGTACCGGCGCAGCCAGGGCACCGACGGCCCGCTGTTCATCGGCCGCGACACGCACGCGTTGTCCGAACCCGCCTGGATCACGGCGCTCGAGGTGCTCGCCGCGGCGGGCGTCGAGGTGCACGTCGACGCCCGCGACTCCTGGACCCCGACCCCGGCCGTGAGCCACGCGATCCTGCGGCACAACGGCGCGGGCACCTCGCAGGGCGTGCGCACGCACGGCCCGGGGCTGGCCGACGGCATCGTCGTGACCCCGAGCCACAACCCGCCGCGCGACGGCGGCTTCAAGTACAACCCGCCGCACGGCGGACCCGCCGGATCGGACGCGACCGGCTGGATCGCCGACCGGGCAAACCAGATCCTGCGCGGCGACTGGCGCGCCGTGCCCCGGGTGAGCGCCGAGCGCGCCCTGGCCGCGGACACCACGAAGAAGCACGACTACCTCAGCTCGTACGTCGACGATCTGGCCAACGTGGTGGACCTGGAGGCGATCCGGTCGGCCGGGGTGCGGATCGGGGCCGACCCGCTGGGCGGGGCGAGCGTGGAGTACTGGGGCGAGATCGGCGAGCGCTACGGCCTCGACCTCACCGTCGTGAACCCGACCGTCGACCCGCGCTGGGCGTTCATGACGCTGGACTGGGACGGCAAGATCCGGATGGACTGCTCGTCGCCGTACGCCATGGCCAGCCTGGTGGAGCGGATGAAGGGCGACGCCCCGTTCGACATCGCCACGGGCAACGACGCCGACTCGGACCGGCACGGCATCGTCACCCCGGACGCCGGGCTGATGAACCCCAACC
>JAHIJU010000454.1 GCA_018898235.1 Actinomycetota bacterium
ACGTGGTGCGCGGCGGTCTGGCGATGGGGGCCGACCGCGGGGTGCACGTGGTCGACGAGGCGCTCGTGGGGGCCGATCTGATCGCGACCGCGACGGTGCTCGCCGAGGTCGTGCGCTCCGAGGGGTTCGACCTCGTCGTGACCGGGGCGCAGTCGACCGACGGGGAGGGCGGGGTGCTGCCGGCGGTCCTGGCCGAGATGCTGGGGCTGCCGGTGCTGTCGGGACTTGCCGCGGTGCAGCTCACCGGGACCCGGTCCGCGGGTGGCCAGGTCACCGGGACCAGGGCCGTGGAGGCCGGGTCGGTCCAGGTCGCCGCGACCCTGCCCGCCGTGGTGTCGGTCACCGGGCAGCTGCCGCCGGCCCGCACGGCCGGGCTGCGCGGGGTGCTGGCCGCCAAGCGCCGCCCGATCCTGCGCACCGGTCTGGCCGAGCTGGGTCTGGCCGCCATCCCGCCGAGCACGAGCCTGCTGTCGCTCACCGTGGCGCCCCGCCGGGCCGCGAGCCGCGTGCTGGTCGACGACGGCGGGGCGGCCGCCCAGATCGTCGAGTTCCTGGCCGCGCGCCACCTGATCTGAGAGGACCACCGATGAGACCCGTCCTGGTGCACGTCGAGCTCGACGCCGGCGGTGAGGTCACGCCTGCCACGGGCGAGCTGCTGGTGCTCGCGGCCCGGCTCGGGGACGCGGTCGCCGTGGTGGCGACCGCGGGCGACCTGAACCCGGTGGTGGCGCGGCTGGGACGTCTCGGGGCCGGTCGGGTCGTGGCCGCCGTGCACCCGGCGGTCGGGACGCTCCTGTCGACCCCGCAGGTGGAGGCGCTGTGCGCGGCGGCCGAGGAGTTCCGGCCGGTCGCGGTGCTCGCGCCGCACACGGTGGAGGGACGGGAGGTCGCCGGCCGGGTCGCGGTGCGGCTGGGCGGGGGGCTGCTGGTCGGTGCGGTCGACGTGACCCTCGACCCGTCGGGGCCGGTGACCACTCATCGGGCACTGGGCGGCACGTGGACGACGACGGCCCGCGCCACTCGTGAGCCGGCGGTGGTCACGGTGCGGCCGGGGTCGGTCGCCGAGCGGCTGGACGAGGTCAGTGCGCTGGTCACCGAGGTGTCGATCAGCCCAGCCGAGCAGCGGTCGGGCCGGGTGACGGGACGCGTCGGGACGACCGGGGCCGTGACCCGACCGGGGTTGGTGGGCGCGGACGCGGTGGTCTCCGGCGGGCGGGGGCTGGGTTCGGCCGAGGGCTTCGGCCTCGTCGAGCAGCTGGCCGATGCGCTGGGCGCGGCGGTCGGCGCCTCGCGGGCAGCGGTGGACGCGGGCTGGGTGCCTGCCACCTGCCAGGTGGGTCAGACCGGGGTCACGGTCTCGCCCGATCTCTACGTGGCGCTCGGGATCTCCGGTGCGACGCAGCACCTCGCCGGGATGTCGACCGCGGGCACCGTTGTGGCGGTCAACTGCGATCCGCGGGCACCGATGATCGAGCACGCAGATCTCGGGGTGGTCGGTGACGTGTTCCGCGTCGTCCCCGAGCTGGTGGCGGCCATCGAGGCGCACCGCCGACGAGGTGTGGCGTGAGCGGGCAGGTGGCCGCGGCAGAACGCCGCCGTCGGCTCCCGACCTCCGCCCGGGCGGTGGCGGCCGGCCTGGGGCTGACCGTCGTGGCGGTGGCCGCCGCACGGTGGGCCTGGGACCTGGGCCCGGTCCAGGTGTTCCTGCGGCGCTACCCGGGGACGTCCGCGGTCGCGGAGCGGGCCGGCACGCCGGCGTGGGTGTGCGCGCTGCACGCCCTCAACCTGTTCTTCCTGGTGCTCATCGTGAAGTCGGGCCTCGCCGTGCGCACCACCCGGCGTCCCAGCGGGCACTGGGCTCCCCGGTCGGGGCCGGGCCGCGCCCGTCGCGGGGCGCCGGTCACCGTGGAGCAGTGGTTCCACGTCGCGGTGGACCTGCTGTGGCTCGCGTGCGGGGCCCTGTTCGTCGTGCTGATGGCGGTCTCCGGTCGGTGGGCACGACTGGTGCCGACCAGCTGGGACGTGCTGCCGAACGCGGCGTCGATGGCGTTGCAGTACCTGGCGTTGCGCTGGCCCGCGCAGGACACCTGGTCCGGGTACAACGCGCTGCAGATGCTCACCTACGCGCTCGTGGTCCTCGTGCTCGCGCCGCTGGCCGCGCTCACCGGGCTGCGGCAGTCATGGCTGTGGCCGACCGGCGGTCGGCTGGACCGCTGGGTCCCGCTCGGCACGTCCCGGGCGGTGCACCACGGCGTCATGGTGGCGTTCGTGGCGTTCGTCGTCGTGCACGTCGCGATGGTGCTGTCCACGGGGGCGATGACCAACCTGGGGCACATGTTCGCGGCCCGTGACGACGGGTCCTGGCTCGGGCTGGTCGGGCTCGGGGTGGTGCTCGTCGTGGTGGCCGCGGCCTGGGTCGCGGCCCGCCCGGTCGTCATGCGTTCGCTGGCGTCCCTCACCGGCAAGGTCACGCGCTGAGCGCGCGCGACGATCGGAGGTTCCCATGACGTTCTACGAGAAGGACCATGACGACTACCGCGAGGTGGTGCGGCAGTTCGTCGCGGCCTCGGTGGCCCCGCATGTCGACGCGTGGGAGGAGGCGGGGCAGATCGACCGGGCGGTCTGGGGCGCCGCGACCGAGCAGGGGATCACCGGCCTGGAGATCGAGGAACGGCACGGCGGGATCGGCATGCACGACTGGCGGTACCGGATGGTCGTCGCCGAGGAGCTGGCGAGCGCCGGGGCGACCGCGCTGAACGCCGCGTTCGCGGTGCACGACGACTTCGTGCTGCCCTACCTGCTCGACCTGGCGGACGATGACCAGCAGCAGCGTTGGCTGCCGCCGCTCGCCGCGGGCCAGGCGGTGGCCGCGCTCGCGATCACTGAGCCCGGCGCGGGCTCGGACGTGGCGGCGCTGCGCACGACCGCCCGACGCGACGGTGACGGGTGGGTGCTCGACGGTCAGAAGACGTTCATCTCGCACGGCAGCCAGGCGGATCTCCTGGTGGTGGCGGCCAGCACGGACCCGTCGGCCGGAGGTCGCGGTCTGAGCCTGTTCGTCGTCGAGCGGGGTGCGCCGGGCCTGGACCGCGGGCGTCCGTTGCACAAGCTGGGGCTGCGCGGCCAGGACACCGCCGAGGTGTACCTCACCGGGTGCCGGGTACCGGCGACGAACCTGCTGGGCGAGGTCGGTGGCGGGTTCGGCGCCTTCCTGCGCCATGCGCCGCGCGGGCGGCTGTCGATCGCGGTCTCGGCGCACGCCGCGACCCGGGCGGCGCTGCGCTGGACCGAGGACCACGTGTTCGGGCGTTCGGTGTTCGGCTCGCGGGTGGGCGATCTGCAGAACACCCGGTTCGTGCTGGCCGAGGTCGAGACCGAGCTCGACGTCGCCCGCGCCTACCTCGAGAGCTGCGCGACGCGGTTGGCGGGAGGCACCCTGACCGCGGTCGAGGCCGCCAAGGCCAAGTGGTGGACGACCGAGCTGCAGGTGCGCGCCACCTCCCGGTTGCTGCAGCTGTTCGGTGGTTACGGGTGCATGGAGGAGTACCCGATCGCGCGGGCGTACCGGGACTGCCGGGTGCAGACCGTGTACGGCGGGACCACCGAGGTCATGAAGGAGCTCATCGGCCGGGACATCGCCGCCCGGCACCGCTGAGCAGGTCCGGCCCGCGACGCGTCCCGACGTGCCGCGGGCCCGGTCTGTCCCGTGCGTCGAACCGATTCGAGTGGCGAACGCCACATTCATGGGGTCAATTCGCCTTGCCGTCCCCGTAGATCGTCGCTATCGTTCGAACCGGTTCGACGATCTCATGGAGCGGCAATGGCGACGATCGGTGATGTGGCGAAGGCTGCGGGGGTATCCCGCAGCACCGCCTCCTATGCGCTGTCCGGGAAGCGCTCGATCTCGCCCGAGGTCGTCCGCAAGGTGATGGCGGCCGTCGAGAGCCTCGGCTACGCGCCCAACGCCGGTGCCCGCGCCCTGGCCACCTCGCAGACGATGGTCATCGGTCTGCTGGTCCAGTTCCTCCAGGACGAGTTCGCCCCCGCGATGCTCCAGTACATGCTGGGCGTCTCGGACGTCGCGCGGGAGCTCGGCTACGACATCCTCATGGTCACCGAGCCCGACGGGGCGAAGGCCCTCAAGCGGATCACCGACCAGCGCATGGTCGACGGCGTCGTGCTGCTCAACGTCGCCGATGACGACGACCGGCTGCCGGTGCTGCGGGCCGCGCAGCAGCCGGGCGCCCTCGTCGGGCTGCCCCTGGACTGCACCGGGCTGGACGTCTTCGACCTGGACTTCGCCGAGGCCGGTCGCATGATGGTCGACCACCTCGCCGGGCTGGGCCACCGCGAGGCGGTCCTCGTCCTGCAACCCGAGCACGTGCTGCAGCGTGGTGCCGGGTACGTCCGACGGCTGCGGGACGCGGCGGTGGCCGAGGCCGCACTCCGCGGTCTGGCGCTGCACATCGAGTACGGCGAGGCCCAGCAGCCGGCGGTCGGCGCCCACCTCGTCGACCTGCTCGACCGCTACCCGCAGGCCACCGGGCTGCTGCTGCACAACGAGGCCGCCGCCGCGGCGCTGCCCTCGGTGCTGCACGCCCGCGGGCTGCAGGCACCCCGGGACCTGTCCGTCGTCGGTCGGTACTCCGACGAGTTCGCCCGGACCTTCTCCCTGCCCTACTCCTCGATCGAGAGCGCACCGGACCGACTGGGCCGGCTCGCCGTCCGCCAGCTGGTGCGACGGATCGAGGGCCCCGCGCTCCAGGAGCCGTACGTCGCCCGCCTGCTCCAACCCGAGCTGGTCGACCGGGGCAGCACAGCCGCCCCGTTGGCCTGAGAGTCCACGACCGGCCGGCATCCGTCCGGCCGCACCCCCGTCCCGAGCACCCCCGCCCGGGTCAGGAGCACTGCCAGTCCGTTTCAAGGAGGAAACATGATGAAGTCCGCCTCATGGCGCACCGCCGGTGCGGTCGGCGCAGCCGTGCTGCTCAGCGTCGGCGTCTCGGCCTGCTCGTCGGGCGGGTCGTCGGCGTCGTCGTCGACCGGCGCGTCCGGCACGTCCTACACCTGGTGGGACCCGTACCCCCAGCACGACGAGAGCTCGGACTGGGCCAAGCGGGTGCAGGCCTGCGGTGACGAGGCCGGGGTCACCATCAAGCGCACGGCCTACGACACGACGGCGCTGACCAACCAGGCGCTGCTCGCCGCCCAGGAGGGGACGTCCCCCGACGTCATCCTGATCGACAACCCCGCGGTCTCCACGCTCGCCGACACCGGCATGCTCACCACGACCAAGGAGCTGGGCCTCGACACCTCCGCGATCGACGCGAACCTGCTGGCCGCCGGCCAGACCGGCTCCGACACCTGGGGCATCCCGATCGGTGCCAACACCCTCGCGCTCTACTACAACAAGACGATCCTGGACGCGGCGGGTGTCGACCCCTCGACGGTCACCAGCTGGGACGCGCTGAACGCGGCGCTGGCCAAGGTCAAGGCAGCCGGGCACAAGGGCATCACGTTCGCGGGCATCGGCACCGAAGAGGGCTCGTTCCAGTTCCTGCCCTGGTTCTGGGGTGCGGGCGCCGACCTGAAGACGCTGGACTCCCCGGAGGCCGTCAAGGCGCTCACGCTGTGGACCGACTGGGTCAAGGACGGCGAGGCACCGAACTCGGTCATCCAGAACTCCCAGAACACCACCTGGGAGGAGTTCCTCACCGGGGACTTCGCCTTCGCCGAGAACGGCACCTGGCAGGTCAACGCTGCGGCCGCAGCCAGCTTCCCGACCGGGGTCATCACCCTGCCGGGCGTGAAGGGCGGAGCCGCCCCGGCGCCCACCGGCGGCGAGTTCCTCACCGCACCGGTCCAGAAGGACACCGGCCGCTACACGGCGACCAAGAAGATCATCGACTGCATGACGACCACCGATGGCTTCGTCAAGACCGCCGACACCTTCGCGTACTACATCCCGCCGACCGACGCCGGCCAGGCTGCCCTGCTCAAGGAGCACCCGGAGCTGTCGACCTGGGTCGACGCGGTCAAGGCCGCGAAGGGCCGGACCAGCGACGACCTGGGCACCGACTACCCGAAGATCTCCGAGCAGCTGTGGACGGCCGTGCAGTCGGCGCTCAGCGGTGCTGCCTCCCCGCAGGACGCGCTGACGAAGGCCCAGGCCGCCGCCGTCAAGGCGATCGGCTAGTCCCGACCGGCCTGGTAGGTGCGGCGGGGGAATGAAGGAGGACGTCCGAGATGAAGAGCAGCACATCGCCCGAGACCTCGGGCGTCCCGGCCCCGGGGGCGGTCTCCACCGCCCCCGGGGCACCCCCCGGCCGCGCGCTGCGGCGACGGCAGGGTTCCCAGGGCCCGCGCTGGGCGGCGCTGGGGTTCGCCGCACCGCTGCTCGCCTACCTCGTGGTCTTCTACGCCTACCCCCTGTGGCGCAACATCGACCTGGCGCTGCACGACTACACACCGCGCGCGTTCGTGCGGGGTGACGCCGAGTTCGTCGGCATGAAGAACTTCGTCGACGTGGTCACGTCGGACACCTTCCGGCCCGCGTTGGTGCACACCGTGCTGTTCGTCGCGGTGTCGCTGATCGTCCAGTACTCCATCGGGCTGGCACTGGCCGTGTTCTTCCGGCAGTCGTTCCCGCTGTCCGGGGTGCTGCGCGGGATGTTCCTGGTGCCGTGGCTGCTGCCGCTCATCGTCTCGGCCTCGACGTGGGCCTGGATGCTCAACTCCGACAACGGGATCGTGAACTCGCTGGTCGTGGCCTTCGGGGGCGACCGCATCAACTGGCTCACCGATCCGCACCTCGCGCTGTGGTCGGTGATCATCGCCAACATCTGGCTGGGCATCCCGTTCAACCTGGTGATCTTGTACTCCGGGCTGCAGAACATCCCGGGCGACCTGTAC
>JAHIJU010000455.1 GCA_018898235.1 Actinomycetota bacterium
GCGGAGGACTTCTCCTACGTGCTCGAGCAGGTGCCGGGGGCGTTCTTCGGCCTGGGCGCCACACCCCCCGGTGCCGATCCGGCGACCGCGCCCTACAACCACTCGGCCCAGGCCCGGTACGCCGACTCCGCGCTGGCCGTCGGACCCGCCGTGCTCGCGGGCCTCGCACTCGACCGGCTCGCGCAGGAGCAGGCGGGCTGACCCATGCCCCCGGTGGGCGCGGACGAACGTCCTGGGCGAGCGCTACAGAGCCGCAGGTGCTGAGCCGATGAGTGGGTGACAGCCCGGCGCGGGCGACGGGTCGGGGTCCGAGGAGGTCACCATGGCGACCAGCGATCCCGCCGCGGTCCCGTGCCCCCGGGGTGCGGTCGGGGCGACGGTCGCGGTCGCCCTGCAGCGGATCGAGCACGCCTCGGGTCTGCCCCTCGGTCACGAGCTGCTGTTCCGGCCCACCGCGACCGCCGACGCCTCCGGTGCGGGCGGCGCCGGGTTCGACGACGACGCGGCCACCGCGGGCGTGCTGGCGGTGGTCACCAGCCACCTCGACCTGGCGGACATCGCGGGCGACGGTCTGCTGTTCGTCAACCTGCCGCGGTCGTTCATCGTCGGCAGCCTGCCGCTGCCGCTGCCCCCGGGCCGGGTCGTCCTGGAGCTCCTCGAACGGGTCGACGTCGATGAGCAGGTGCGTGCCGGGCTGGTGCAGCTGCGCGCCGACGGCTACCTGATCGCGCTCGACGACCTGGTCCTCGACGACCCGCGGCTGGTGCTCGCCGGGCTCGCCGACTTCCTCAAGGTCGACCTGGCCGACGTCCCCGTCTCGGACCTGCCGACCCTGGGCGAGCAGCTGCGTGCGGCAGCGCCGCAGGCCCGACTGGTCGCCGAACGGATCGAGACCGAGGACGACCGGGCACGTGCGCTCGCCGCGGGCTTCACCCTGCTGCAGGGGTACCTGCTCTCCCGGCCCGCCGTGGTCAGCCGCGACATCCTGGCCCAGCACGCCCCGACGGCCGCCCGGCTGCTGAGCCGGATGGCGGACCCGTCGGCCTCGATGGCGGGTCTGGCCGAGGTGGCCGCCGCCGATCCGGGGATCACCGTGAGGGTGCTGCGTGCGGTCAACAACGTGAGCGGGGTCCGGCTGGCGGTGTCCAACCTGACCAGGGCCCTGGCCCTGCTGGGTCGCGAGCGCCTGCGGCAGCTGCTGGTGCTGGACCTGGTGGCCGGGTTCGGCCACCAGGACGACGAGATGCCGGTCCGTGCGGTGGCCCGCACCCGCGCCGCCCAGCTGCTGTGCCCGGCCAGGCCGGAGGCCGCGGCCACCGAGGCGCTCGTTCGGCTGTGTGCCCACCTCATGGGCGCCGAGCCGTCGGAGGTCGGCGCCTGGCTCGGCCTGCCGCCGCCGGAGCCCGCGGTCGCCGCGGCCTGCGATGCGCTGGACGCCTACCTGGAGGTGTCCGACAGGGAGGTGCCCCCGCCCGATCTGGGGCCCTACGCGGCACTGGACGTCTCGATGGCCTGGTTCACCGGGATGGCGGAGGGCCGCGAGCTGCTCGAGCGGCTGTCCCCCGGACGGGTGGCCGGCGGCACGGCCCTGACCAGCGCCGTCGAGGGAAATTGACCCGGCTTGTTCAACTTCCGGCTCGAGACGTCGATCCCGTCGTAAGGACACGTGACACCGGGCGACGGGGGCATTGGTGAGGAAGCAGGCCGGGCACGGGGGACTCTCCCGGTTGCCCGACATCGGGATGACGGTGTGCGTCGCACGGCAGCGGATCGAGGACAGTGCCGGTGCACTCGTCGGGCACGAGGCGCTGTTCCGTCCCAGTCGTTCCGCGGACGGCTCCGGCGTCGGCACCGCCGGGTTCGATGACGACCTGGCCACGGCGACGGTGATCTCGGCCGTGACGACCGAGTTCGGCCTCGACGAGATCGGCGGGTCCGATCTGCTGTTCGTCAACCTGCCCCGGTCCTTCGTCGTCGGCGAGCTGCCCGTCTCCCTCACCCCCGGCAAGGTGGTGCTCGAGCTGCTGGAACGGGTGCAGGTCGACGACGAGGTGCGCACGGGCCTCGAACGCCTGGTGGGTCGGGGCTTCGTCATCGCGCTCGACGACGTGGTGCCGGACGACCCACGGCTGGCGCTCCTCGACCTGTGCGGCTACGTGAAGATCGACCTGTCGACGGTCGCCGGTCCCGACCTGGTGTCCCTGGTCGCTCAGGTGCGGTCGTCGGCCCCGGGTGTGCTGCTGGTGGCCGAGCACATCGAGACGGTCACCGACCGGGAGCAGGCGACGACGCTCGGCTTCGACCTGCTCCAGGGCTACCTGCTGAGCAGGCCCGCCGTGCTGGCGCGCGAGTCCCTCGCCCATCACAACCCGACGGCCTCCCGGCTGCTGCACCGGCTCTCGGTCCCCAGCTCCTCGACCCGGTCGCTGGCCCGGCTCGCCTCGGCGGATCCGGCCATCGCGGCCCGCCTGCTGCGGGCGGTGAACAACGTCACCGGGGTGCGGCTGCCGGTCGCGGACCTGGTGCGGGCCATCGCCCTGGTCGGACGCCAGCGCTTCCACTCGATCCTGGTGCTCGACATGGTCGCCGAGCTGGGCCACGACGACGCCGAGCTGTCCCTGCTCGCGGTCGCCCGGTCCCGCGCCGCCCAGCTGCTGTGCCCGGACGAGCCGTTGCTGGCCGCGACCGCCGCCGTGGTGCGGCTGTGGGCGCAGCTGCTCGACGTCACCCCCGCGCAGGCCGATGAGCTGCTCGGCGTCCCACCCGCGTCGGCCCGGGTGCGCGCCATGTGCGATGCGCTCGACGCCTACCTGGACGCGGCGGACCGCGGGGTTCCGGTCACCCTCGGGAACGACTTCTCCCCGCTCGCGGTCTCCGTCGCCTGGCTCACCGGGCTGCGGGAGGGCCGCGAGCTCATGGGCCAGGTCGCGCCCCGGCCGCGGCGGAGCCCGGTCGCCGGTCGATGGTCGTTCGCTGCGGGCGCCCCCGCCCGCGGTTCGGCGGGCGCCCCATCGCACACCGGTCCCACCAGCCCGGTACCCTGACGACCAGCCGCGCCCATCCAGGGTGCGACCGACACACAGAGGTGCCAGGTGCCCACCGGCAAGGTCAAGTGGTTCGACACCGAGCGTGGCTTCGGCTTCATCGCCGGCGACGACGGCGGCGAGGTCTTCCTGCACGCCTCCGCCCTGCCCGCGGGCGTCGAGGCCCCCAAGCCCGGGTCCCGCGTCGAGTTCGGCGTGGCCGACGGCAAGCGCGGCCCGCAGGCGCTGTCCGTCAAGGTGCTCGACCCGGTGCCATCGGTCGCCAAGGCCCGGCGCCGCTCGGCCGACGAGATGGCGATCGTGGTCGAGGACCTGATCAAGCTGCTCGACAAGGTCGGCAACGACCTGCGCCGTGGCCGCTACCCGGAGAAGGCACGGGCCACCCAGTACGCCCAGCTGTTGCGGGCCGTCGCCGACGACTTCGAGGCCTGACGTGGCGACCAAGGACGCAGTGCTCGAACGGGCCGTCGACCTGGCCCGGGATGCGGCGCTCGAGATCGCCGAGCACCCCGGCGACGTCGGCGAGCACCTCGGCGCGACGCTGGACGGCGAGCGCCTGGTCTCCCACCGCTTCGCCTGCCTGGCCCGCGGGTACCGCGGCTGGCAGTGGACCGTGACCCTCGCGCGGGTGCCGCGCGGCCGGGTCGCCACCCTGTGCGAGGCCGTGCTGCTGCCGGGCCCGGACTCGATCCTGGCCAAGGAGTGGCTGCCCTGGTCGCAGCGGCTGCAGCCCGGTGACATCGGACCGGGCGACGTGCTGCCGTTCCGGGCCGACGACCCGCGGCTGGAGCCGGGCTGGACGCCGTCGGGCGACGCCGAGCTGGACCTGGTCGCGATCGACGAGCTCGCGCTGGCCCGCGAGCGCATCCTGTCGCCAGCGGGCCGCGACGAGGCCGCCATGCGCTGGTACCGCGGGACGCAGGGGCCGACGTCGGCCGGCGCGCTCGCCGCGACCGCCGCCTGCTCGACCTGCGGGTTCCTGGTGCCGATGCAGGGTGCGCTCGGCCAGGTGTTCGGGGTGTGCGCCAACGAGTGGTCGCCCGAGGACGGCCGCGTGGTCAGTCTCGACCACGGCTGCGGCGCCCACTCGCAGACCGACGTCGAGCCGGAGGAGAGCCTGTGGCCCGCCCCCGACCCGATCATCGACGACCTGCGGCTCGAGCTGGTGGCACCTGCCCCGGCGGCCGGGCCTGAGGCCGCACCGGCCGAGGAGATCGTCGAGGTCCCCGACGCCGAGGCCGGGCAGCCGCAGGTGTGAGCACCGATCCCTTCGGCACGGCGGACCTGCGAGCCGCCGTCCTGGGGACCTGGCGCGCCTCACCTGCGCGCCTGCGTGAGGACGCCAACACCGAGGAGGACCACGCCCGCGGCTACTACCGCGACCGCGTGCTCGTCGACCTCGCCCAGAACGCGTCCGACGCCGCCGTCCGGGCCGGGGCGCCCGGCAGGCTGCTGCTGCGGCTGGAGCTCGACGAGGTCGGTCCGCTGCTGACGGTCGCCAACACCGGGCGGCCGCTGGACGGCGCCGGGGTCGCGGCACTGGCCTCCATGCGCGCCTCGGCCAAACGGGACGAGGCCGGGCTGGTCGGCCGGTTCGGCGTCGGCTTCGCCGCGATCCGGTCCGTCGCCGACGAGATCGAGGTCCGGTCCGCGACCGGTTCGGTCGGCTTCTCGCTGGCCGGGACCCGTGCGGCCCTGGCCGAGGCGCCGCCGGCCCTGGCCGAGGAGGCGGCCCGGCGCGGCGACTGGCTGCCGGTGCTCCGGCTGCCGTTCGTCTCCAGTGCACCGCCGCTGCCGGGGTACGACACGGCGGTGGTGGCCCGGTTGCGTGACCCGGAGGCGCTCGACCGCGTCCTCGCCCAGCTCGACGCGGTCGGCGACCCGGTGCTGCTGGCGCTGCCGGGGCTCGTCGAGATCGTGGTCGAGACACCCGACGGGCCGTCACGACGCATCGCTGATGCGGGCGCCCGGTGGTTCGTGCGGACCGAACGCGGTGAGCTCGACCCGGCGTTGACGGCCGACCGCCCGGTCGAGGAGCGCGACCGCACGGCCTGGCAGGTCACCTGGGCGCTGCCGCGTCCCGGGGCGGACCCGGACTGGGCGCGGGTCCTGCACGCCCCGACGCCCACCGACGACCCGTGCACCCTGCCTGCGCTGCTCATCGCGACCCTGCCGCTGGACCCGACGCGGCGGCGGGTGGCGCCCGGTCCGCTCGCCGACGCCGTCCTGGCGCGGGCCGCGCAGGTCTACGCCGCGCTCGCCGGGCAGCTCGCCGCGCAGGGGCAGGACGCGCTCGCCCTGGTGCCCACCGGGCTGCCTGCCGGTGAGCTCGACGGGCGGCTGACCGCGCTGGTGGTCGAGGCGCTGACCGCGACCGCGCTGCTCACCGGTCGCGACGGGCTGCTGCCGCCGGGGGAGGCCTTCGTGCTGGACGGCCCGGCGGGTGACGATCACGGGCTCGTGGACGCCTTGGCCGCCCGGGTGCCCGGCCTCGTACGACTGCCGGCGGGGCGGGTGGCCGCGGCCCATGTCCTGGGCGTCCCGGTGCGTCGGCTCGCCGACGTCGTCGACGAGCTGCCCGCCGTCCGCGACGGGGCGCGTGAGCTGTACGTGGCGTGCGAGTCGGTCAGCGGGGTCGAGGCCGAGGCGCTCGCCGACCTCCCCGTGCCGTTGGCCGACGGTCGGGTGGTCCGGGGGGTGCGCGGCACGGTGCTCGTGGCGCCCGAGCTGCTGGGCCGCCTCGATGCCGCCACCGTGCGGGCGCTCGCCGAGTGGGGGGTGCGGGTGGTCGATCCGACGGCGGCGCACCCCGTGCTGGAGCGGCTCGGGGCCACCGTCGCCGACGCCGCCGGGCTGGTGCGGCATCCCGCCGTGCGGTCGGCGGTGCTCGACCGCCAGGAGGATCCGCAGGACGAGGTCGGGGAGGTCGCCGCGGCCGTGCTCGACCTGGTCGCGGCCGTGCTCGACGACGACCCGTCGCGGGCCCTGCCGCCCTGGCTGGGCCTGGTCGAGCTGCCGGCCGTCGACGGTGAGCCGACGCCCGCCCATGGGCTGGTGCTCGCCGGCTCGCCCGCCCATGAGCTGTTCGACGCGCGCGTGCTCGCGGCCGTGACCGGCAGTGTGGTCGAGCGGTACGGCGAACCGGTGCTGGTGGCGCTCGGCGTCCGGTCGGCCCCGGTCGTGGTCCGGGTGCCCGATGTGGTGGCGGACCCGGCGGCGGTCGACCTGGACTCCGACGGCGACGGCGCCCTCGTGGCCGCGACGCTGGACGGCTGGGGTGACTACCTGGTCGAGCTGGGTGAGCGGCTGGGGGTCGGCGCCTGGGTGGGTGACCTGGAGGCCGTCGCCGATCTGGACGCCGTCGCGCCGGACGCCTGGCCGCAGCTGCTGGCGGCGCTCGGTGCGGACCGTGGGCTGCGGGCCGCGCTCGTGGACCCGGTGCGCGGTGAGCACGGGACCCGGGCGCCCTCGTACACGACCTGGTGGCTGCGCACCCGGGCCGGGCTCGGCCTCGACCGGCCCTTCGCGGCCACCGACGGCCTGCTCGACGGGATCCTGCCGCCCGTGCCCGATCTGCTCGTCGGCGTCGACGAGCAGGTGCGGCGGGCGCTCGGTGGGGTCGGCTCGGCCGATGAGCTCGACCTGGGCGGCTGGGCGGACGTCCTCGACCCGTTGCGCGGTCAGGTGCTCGACCTGACGGCGGCCGTGCAGGTCTGGCGGGCACTGGCGAGGGCGGCGCGTACCGGGACGGCCGGTGGTGGGACGGCCCGTGGTGGAGCAGCCGGTGGTGGGCTGCCCACCGAGCTGCCCGGGCTGCTCGGCCCGGACGGTGCCCCGCGGACCCGTGCGCCGTTCGGCGCGGGTGAGGGGCGACGGGGCGATCTGGTCCGCGTGGTCGCGGCCGACGTCGTCGTCGTCCCCGACTCCCCGATGTGGCTGCAACGGGCCGATCTGGGACCGATGCTGCCGTGCCCCGCCGCCGACGCCGCCGCCCTCGCCGGGCTGCTGGACCTGCCGCTCGCCTCCGAGCTGGCCGACGGCCGGATCGAGGGCGCCGGTCTGCGGCAGGCGGTGCCGGCCCAGCTCACCGACATCCGGCCCGCGGACCAGCCGGGTGGGTCGGCGCTCGACTGGGTCGAGCACGATGTGCTGCGGGTCGACGGGGCGCCGGTCGACTGGTGGGTGGACGCCGACGGGGTGCCGCACGCGGTGCACCTGGCCGGCCTGGCCTGTGCCCTGGCGCAGCGTGCGGGCCGCTGGGCCGATCACTGGGCGATCGAGGCCGTGCTCGCCGATCCGGGACGTGCCGATGAGCTCGGCCTCGACCACGCGCTGGACTGACGCCCGCTACTCCGTGGCGGTGGCCCGGTTCCGGCGCGCCCAGCGCATGCCGTAGAGGCCGATCGCGATCCCGGCGGCGCTGGTGATGCCGGCCGGTCCGGTGGTGTGCCCGAGCAGCGCCAGGACACCGGAGACGATGAGGACGACCGCCCAGACGGCGGTCCCGACCGCCATGATCAGGTGCAGATCCACGTCGAGCGGGGGCGGGGACGGGCGCAGTCGTGGTCGTCCGTCGGCGCGCATGCGGTCCACCCTAGCCGCGCACCGGGGACGATCAGCCTGCGACGATCAGCCGGGGTCGACCGACAGCGAGCTCGCGATCGACAGGGCCTCGGGCACGGCGGCCAGGTAGGCGGCCGAGACGTCACGCGGGTCCTTGCCGGCGGCGAGGACGCCCATGAGGTCGTTGGCCTCGTGGGCGACGACGGCCGCCAGTGCGCTGCCGAGCTGACCGGCATGGAAGTACAGCGCATCGGCGATCTCCTGCGAGACCCCGGTGCGGGAGACCAACGACTCGATCGCCAGATGGCGCTGCTCGGCGACCGCCGACAGCAGACCGACGGTGTAGCCCGTGTCGGCCCCCGCCAGGTCCCAGCAGGCGAGCGCGCGGGACAGGATCGCCCACAGCTCGCCCACGGTGCTCGGCTGGGCGCCCACCAAGGACGAGATCGCCAGCGCCGACAGGTGGTGCGGGCCGACCAGCACGACGGCCTGGCGCACCGAGTCGATCTCGCGCGGCAGCCCGAACGAGGACGAGTTGACCAGGTGCAGCACCCGCACGGTGAGCATCGGGTCGGCAGCGACCAGGCCGATGACGGCCGCCTGGTCCACCGGGTCGTCGGACAGCAGGCTCATCAGCTCGAGGCACTGCAGCTCACCGGCGCTGAAGTCGCGGGCCAGCACGTCGCCGTCACGTTCGAACATCGGTCCCTGCAGCAGGTCCACCTGCGCGGTGCGTGCCGCTTCGATGAGCGCGTGGTTGTCGGAGTGCTCGGCCACCACCGTGGCACCGGCCTCATGGGCGCGCACGACCAGCTCGGCCAGGACGGTCGGATCGGACCGGGCGTCGACCTTGACGATGTGCGCCCGTTCGAGCAGCGCGTCCTGGGCGGGGGTACCGGTGTAGTCGCCGAGCGCGGCATGCACCCCGGCGGCGCGCAGGCGGTCGAGCTGCTCGGCCAGGTCGGGGGTCTCGGCGAGCTCGCCCGGGACCTCCAGGACGATCCGGATCGGGCTGGCGGCCAGCGCCAGCTCACCCGACAGCAGCCGCGGCGTGGCGCGGATCAGCAGCGGGTGCTCACCGGACAGGGCGGCCAGGTCGAGCAGGCCGTACTCGGCGTCGATGGCCCGCGCCGTGGTCGCCTCGTCGGGGCCGGGCGCCTCGCCCTCGGCGGGCGGGACGGCCTGGGCGCGCAGCGCGTAGGCGAAGACTGAACGGTCGGGATGGACGATCGGCTGACGCAGGATCGCGGGTGCGCTCCACCGTCGTGACGACGCGTCGTGCAGGTCGGTCACTGGTCCTCCAAGGACGGCGGTGGGCGGGGGAGCGGGGGTGGTGGTTCGACGGGACAGGTTCATCATCGTGGATGCCGTGGTCCGGGGGCGAGCCGGTCAGCCGACCGGTGCGCGCAGCGGGAGGTCCTCGTCGAGCACGAGCTGCTGGGCGCGGCCGGTGCGGGTGTCCACGACGAGGGGGGCGAGGAGGTTGGCGGTGGGTGGCAGACCGTCGTCCTCGGCGGGCCGCACCACGACGAACAGGACGAGGTCCGCCGGGTCGGACTGCCCGAACGGGTCGTCGAGACCCGAGGAGTCGATCCGGGGCGCGTAGGTCGGGAAGAAGATGTGCGGTGCGACCAGGAAGAGGCGCACCTGCGGCCCCGCCTCGGGTGCGCTGCGGATGGCGAACAGCACGCCGATGTCGTCGAGGGCCTCGA
>JAHIJU010000456.1 GCA_018898235.1 Actinomycetota bacterium
CGTCTGCGGGCCCGTCGCGCCGCCACCGGTCGAGGTGGGGCGCGTGCAGGCGGTCGTCCCCATTCTCGGACCACGTCAGGTCGAAAGTCACATGCGGGCCCCCGCCACACCGTCTGGGCCTCTTGCCAGGGACGCCGGGTGTGCGGTGGGCTACGGTGTGCCAGATCGGGACGGCGCTCGCCGTCAGGTGAAGGGAGCACTGCGCACGTGTCTGCGAGCACGGACGATTCCACCAGCCCCGTACGGCGGCTCGGGTTCGTCACCGGCCAGGTCATCCAGGAGTTCGGCTACGACGACGACGTCGACTTCGAGCTGCGCAAGCAGATCGAGGAGATCGTCGGCGGCGAGCTGGTCGACGAGGACTACGACGACGTCACCGACGGTGTGCTCATCTGGCACCGGGCCGACGACGGCGACCTCGGTGACACCCTCGTCGATGCCATGACGGTGCTGGACGACAACGGCCCCATCTGGGTCCTGACCCCGAAGGCCGGACGCGAGGGGCACGTGCTGCCCTCGGACGTCGAGGACGCGGCCTCGACCACGGGTCTGCACGTGATGACGACGTTCTCGGCGGCGCCCGACTGGGCGGCCATCCGGGTCGCGTCGCGCGGGCGCGGCAAGTAGCCGACGCCGCGGCAGTGGGCCCGGCCGGGTTCGAACCGGCGACCTCCGCGGTGTAAGCGCGGCGCTCTGACCAGCTGAGCTACAGGCCCCTGACGGGTGCCCGCCCAGGGTACCGGGCGGTCAGTCGCCGATGAACGGGACCGGGACGGCGGACGCCGTCACGATCCGGTGCACAAGGTCGAGCTTGCGACCGACCGCGACCGGGATCGAGAACGGGTACAGGTCGCCCTTACCCATCGCGCGGTTGGCCCGGTTGAGCTCGTAGGAGACCCACTGCCAGTCCTCGAGCGCCACGGCCATCGGCGCGTCCGCGTAGGACGTGCGCGGCACGATGTCCTGCGTCCGGGTCCCCAGCAGGGCGGATGCGTCGATCCGCAGCCCGCCGTGGGCGACCGTGCCCAGCGTGTCGATGATGTGCTGGTAGTGGGCGAACGTCTCGGCGAAGTCCTCCCACGGGTGCATGGTCGCGTACTCGGAGATGAAGCCCGTCTCCCAGCCGGCCGGTGCGCCGGTCGCGTAGTGGCGGGCCAGGGCATCGGCGTACGAGGCGCGTTCGTCGCCGAACACCGCGCGGCACTCGTCGAGCAGGCGGCCGGCCGGACGTTCCACCAGCTGCCACTGGTAGTAGTGCCCGACCTCGTGCCGGAAGTGCCCGAGCATCGTCCGGTACGGCTCGCCGAGCCTGACCCGCAGCTGCTCACGGAGCGCGTCGAGCGACTCGGCGAGGTCGATCGTGATCACCCCGCCCGCGTGGCCGATGACGACGGGACCCTGACCCGACTGCGAGGACAGCAGGTCGAACGCGAGCCCGCCGTCGACGTGCCAGTACGGCTCCACCGGTAGCCCGAGGTCGGCCAGGCCCACGAGCAGGCGGCGCTTGGCCTTGCCGGTCTCGGCGAGGCGTTCGAGCGCCACCGTGTCATCCGCCTCCGGTCGTCGTCTCGTGAGCCGGCAGGAGAAGCACGAGGCGGCCGGGCTGTCGGCGCGCAGCGACCAGTTGCAGCCCCAGCCCCGATTGACGCAGGCCACCAGGGCATGACCGCCGTCATCGACAGCGCCCGGTGCGGCGACCATCGTCAAGGTGGCGGTGGCCAGCATCATCGGGGCGCCGCACGCCCGGCAGTCGAGTGACTCCAACCAGGCGGGGAACCCGCAGGACGGGCAGCGCAGCAGTCGCATCCGGTGACCGTACCGGCCCTCCGGGGTGGCGCGGATAGGCTCACGTCGTGCGCGCAACCGTCATCCATGGCTCCCACGACATCCGTCTGCAGGACGTGCCGGACCCGGTGGTGCAGCGGCCGACGGATGCCGTCGTGCGGGTGGTGGCGTCCTGCGTCTGCGGCTCCGACCTGTGGTCCTACCGCGGTGTGCGCAAGGTCGCCGAACCGGCCCGGATCGGTCACGAGTTCGTCGGCGTGGTCGAGGAGGTCGGTGCCGACGTCCGGACGCTGCGACCGGGGCAGTTCGTCATCGCACCCTTCACGATCAGCGACGGCACCTGCGTGCACTGCCGCAACGGCGTGCACACCTCCTGCGAGAGGGTGGGCTGGTGGGGCGGCCCGGACTTCGAGGGTCTCCGCTCGGATGCGGGGCAGGGCGAGTACGTGCGGGTCCCGTTGGCCGACGGCACGCTCGTCGCCACCCCGGAGGTCCCCGACGACGGCCTCGTCCCGGGTCTGCTCGCGCTGTCCGACGTGATGGGGACCGGCCACCACGCGGCCCGCTCCGCCGGTGTGCGTCCCGGCGCGACCGTGGTGGTGGTCGGGGACGGTGCGGTCGGGCTGTGCGGGGTGCTCGCCGCACGACGGCTCGGTGCCGGGCGCGTGGTCGCCATGTCGCGCAACCCCGA
>JAHIJU010000457.1 GCA_018898235.1 Actinomycetota bacterium
CCGCCCAGTACGGCGCGCCGGCCGCTGCGGCGCCCAAGACGGAGACCACGGCGATCCTCGGGCTCATCTTCGCCTTCCTCATCTGGCCGGTCGGGCTCGTGCTGTCGATCGTCGGGCTCAGCAAGACGAAGAAGAACGCCACCTCCGGTGGGGGGCTGGCGATCGCCGGCATCATCATCTCGGTCCTGGCGGCCCTCGCGTCCGTTCTCACGGTGGCCCTGCTGATCGCCGCGGCGCGGACGACGGGCAGTGCACTCGACGACGCCTCGCGTGACCTCTCGTCGGCGCTGGCCTCGGCCCAGGCGAGTGCGAGTGCCCTTGCTGACGGGGGCACCGCCGGGACACCGGACGCGAGCGCCGTGGCTGCCTTCGGTGAAGCCTTCGAGTTCGAGGACGGCGTTCAGGTGCAGGTCTCACAGCCCGCGGCCTTCGCGCCGAGCGCGTCCGCCTTCACCGGCACGGGCGGGTTCACGAGCTTCGTGAGCTTCGACGTGACGGTCACCAACAACTCCACGGAGCCGTTCCAGCCGCTCATGATGAGCTTCGCGGCGACGTCGGGCGGGGTGGCCGGTGAGGACGTCTACGACTCCGAGGCGAACGTCACCGGGATGGGCCCGGAGGGCGACGTCCTGCCCGGCAACACGGTGACGTTCACGGTGGCCTACGCGGTCAAGGACCCGGCCGACCTCCAGCTCGACGTCCTGACGGGCTTCGACTACGACACGGTCTACTTCACGAGCACCGGCAGCTGATGCACCCTCGGGGGTGGGGCCCGTCGGGTCCTGCCCCCGGGGCCACGGCCGACCACAGCCGGCACGGGGCCGGTCAGCTCGGCACGATCGGGAACGGCGCGTCCCAGGCCGACTCGACCAGCAGTGCCGGGTCTGTGAGCCCGCTGTCGAGCGCCTCGACGAGGCGGTCGGCGATGTCGGGCGCATCGATGTGGAGCACGTCGCGCAGCGCGAGCTCGGCGTAGCTGACCGCGTAGGCGTTCCGCGCACCGAACAGTCGTGCCCGGGCCACGGGGTCGGTGAGCTGCAGTGCCCCCAGATGAAGGCTCACAGTCTGGCCGAAGGCGTAGGCGACCAGCTCGTGGGCGGACGTGGCGCTCAGCCTGTGGCCTGCGCCGAGTGCGGCGTGCTCGATGCGCCGCCCGATGTCTGAGTCGGCCTCCCGCATCCCGCGATAGAGCTGGGCGACGGCCGGATCCTCGGCCGCGGGTCCGGCCGGACGGTTGGCGCCCGCGAACTTCACGTCGATGCTCGCGCGGGTCCGTGCCGTGTCGAGGCCGTCGTCGGGACGAGGGTCGAGCGCGGCCGCGAGTCGGCGCACCTCCGGGGTCGTCATCGGTGAGGGCCTCCTGCGTCGACGCTGTCGCGTGCTCCATCGGCGTTCGGCAGCGGGATCTGAGCGAAGAGCGGGCGGGACACCGGACCGGATCCGGCGTCGGCGTCCCGACCTCGCGCGGCCGCCCTGGGCGGGCGCCAGCTGCTGGCTGGGCGCCGGACATGAGCCATGAGGCCGAGCTGCGAGCATGACGAGGCCCCCGGGGCAGGGGTTCCCGGGGGCCTCGTGGAGCACGGTACTCGACGGCCCCGCTGTCAGGGGCTCAGTCGGCCTGTGAGTTTTTCGACGGGCTGCCGCCGCTCCGAGCCGTGGGTCGCCCGGGTGGAGCCGCTCAGGCCAGGCGCGGTGCGCGCAGCTCGTGCAGCGCCTCGAGGAGGACGCGGTTGAACGCTGCGGGGGCGTGCAGGTTGACGTCGTGGCCCGCGCGGGCCACCACTGTCACCCGGGCGCCCGGGGCTGCCCGGCGGTAGCGCCACTCGTCGAGACGGAGGGGGTCGCGGCGGCCGTTCACGAGCCACAGGGGCGCGCGCAGCTGAGCGAGGTCGGCCAGCGGGGAGTAGCCGGCCATCGCCGCCAGCATGTCGCCGACCACGTGCCAGGACTCGCCGCCGAGCCGGATGAGGCGGTTCACGGCGACCGACACGACGCGGTAGGCGGCCAGCGGCTTCCCGCGCAGCTCGGTGCTGCAGCTCGCGAGGACCACACCGGCGATCTTGTCCGGGTGCTGCCGCGCGTACGCCAGGCAGGTGTAGCCGCCGAGCGACATCCCGACGAGCAGCGGGGGCTGCGAGCAGCCGCGGACCGCCTCGTCGATGGCGTCGAGCGCGCCGGCCAGGGTGAAGCGCTCGTCGGTCCGGGACCCGTGCCCCGGCAGGTCGATCGCGACGGACGGGTGACCGTGCGCCAGCAAGGCCGTGGTCTGCTCGTCCCAGATCGCGGACGAGGTGCGGGTGCCGTGCACGAGGACGGTCGGTCGGTGGATGGTGCGCTCCCAGTGAGGTGTGGGGAATCACGGTACGTGGGTTGGCTGAGCGTGGGCTGGGGCAGGCCAGGTCTGCACGTGATGTTCGCACTCCGTCCGCCGGAGCGGCACGGGAGGGCGCCCGCGGCCCGGCGCCGGACCGCGCGACGGCGTCAGGCGGGGCCCGTGGCCACCAGCGGCGTCGCGACGAGGTGCTCGAACACGAGTGAGGTCTGCGTGTGCGCCACCTCGCGCCGGGTGGACAGATGTTCGACGACGAAGGCTCGCAGTGCGGCGGAGTCCTCGACGGCCACGTGCACCAGCAGGTCCTCGGCGCCACCCAGCAGATAGACCTCGCGCACCTCGGGTCGGCCCGACAGGTCGCGGGCGACGGGGGACAGCCGCGCGCGATAGGCGCTGTGCAGCCGGACGGCGATCAGGGCCTGCAGTCCGCGGCCGAGGGCCTCGAGATCGACCTCGGCGTGGAACCCGCGGAGCACCCCGCGTCGGACGAGCGAGCGGATCCGGGCGTGGCAGGTCGAGGGTGCCACGCCGACCCGTGCGGCGAGGTCCTTGTTGCTGATCCGGGCGTCGCGTTCGAGCTCGCGCAGGAGAGCCAGGTCGGTGTCGTCCAGCTGCGCGCGTGCCCGACCCGCTCGAAACGCACGTCCGGCCGAAGAATCAGCGGTCATCGGCGCAGAGTACCGAAGAAGTTCCCATCGTCATCATCTGGAAACAGACGATCTCCAGAATGGTCCCTACTCAGCCGAACGAACAACGGAGCACACGATGCGCATCGGCATCCCCCGGGAGATCAAGAACCGCGAGTACCGCGTCGCCCTCACGCCGGCTGGGGCCCATGCGCTCGTCGGCGCAGGTCACGAGGTCGTCGTCGAGGCCGGCGCCGGGCTCGGCTCGGCGATCGCCGACCAGGACTACGTGGCCGCCGGAGCCCGCATCGAGTCCGATGCCGCCGTGGTCTGGGGTGAGTCCGACCTGGTGTGCAAGGTCAAGGAGCCGATCGCAGCGGAGTACGGCTACCTGCGGCCCGGGCTCCTGCTGTTCACCTACCTGCACCTGGCGGCCGACCGCCCCGGCACCGATGCGCTGCTCGCCGGCGGAACCACATCGATCGCCTACGAGACGGTCCAGGGTGCCGACGGCTCGCTCCCGCTGCTCGCCCCGATGAGCGAGGTGGCCGGCCGGCTCGCCACGGGGGTCGGCTCGTACCACCTCATGAAGAACGAGGGCGGCACGGGCGTCCTGCTCGGCGGTGTGCCGGGTACGCGGGCGGCGAAGGTCGTCGTGCTCGGCGGCGGGGTCGTCGGGACCAACGCGGCTCAGATCGCGGTGGGGATGCGCGCCGACGTCACCATCCTCGACCTGTCGCTGCCCCGGCTGCGCCAGCTCGACGACGTGTTCGGCGGCCGGGTCCGCACGCTCGCCTCGACGCCGTGGGCGCTCGAGCGCGAGCTGGCCGACGCCGACCTCGTGGTCGGTGCCGTGCTGCTGCCCGGTGCGCGCGCACCGCGCCTGGTCACCAACGCCCAGGTCGCCGCGATGAAGCCGGGCTCGGTGCTGGTCGACGTGGCCGTCGACCAGGGCGGCTGCTTCGAGGACACCCACGCGACGACCCACGACGACCCGACGTTCGCCGTCCACGGCTCGATCTTCTACTGCGTCGCCAACATGCCCGGGGCCGTCCCCGTCACCTCGACCGCCGCGCTGACCAACGCGACGCTGCCCTACCTGCTCGCCCTCGCGACCAAGGGGTGGCGCCGCGCCGTCGCGGAGGACGCGTCGCTCGCGGCCGGCCTGACCACCCACGCCGGTGCCCTGACGAGCGCGACCGTGGCGAGCGCCCACGGGTATGTCGCCGCGCCCGTGGCCGAGCTGGTCGCCTGACGGAAGGGAGCGAGGTGGGGGCGGACGTCGGGCCATGATGGTCCTATGACTGCCCCCACCCTCGACCCTGCCAACCCGTTCGCCCAGCCCTCGGTGCTGCCGTACGGCCTCCCGGACTTCACGCAGATCAGGTTCGAGCACTACCGCCCCGCGCTGATGGCCGGGATGGCCGACGAGCGGGCGCAGATCGAGGCGATCGCGACCAGTTCCGCCCCGCCCACGTTCGAGAACACGGTGGTCGCGCTCGAACGCACCGGGGAGCTGCTGGAGCGGGTCACGGCGGTCGTCTACAACCAGCTCTCGGCGGACGCCAGCGCCGAGCTGGAGGCGCTCGAGGAGGAGATGGCGCCGCTGTTGTCGGCCCACGCAGACGCGATCCACCTCGACACCCGGCTGTTCGCCCGGGTCGATGCCGTGCACACGGCCGCGGCCGCCGGTGAGCTGGACCTGGACGAGCAGGACGCCTGGCTGCTGGAACGGGTGCACACCGACTTCGTGCTCGCCGGCGTCCACCTCGACGAGGCGGGCAAGGAGCGGCTGCGCGAGCTGAACTCGCGGATCACGACCCTCGACGCCGCGTTCGGGCGCACGCTGCTGGCCGCCACCAACGCGGCCGCGGTCGTGCTGACCGACGTCTCCGAGCTTGACGGCCTGTCGCCCCAGGAGGTCGCCGCCGCGGCGCTCGCCGCCCAGCAGCACGGGGTCGAGGGCTGGTGGATCGAGCTGGCCAACACCACGGGGCAGCCGCTGCTGACCTCGCTGAACCGCCGCGACGTGCGCGAGCGGCTGTTCCGGGCATCGGCCGAACGCGGCGCGGGCGGGGAGCACGACACCCGGCCCGTCCTGCTCGAGATGGTGCGGCTGCGCGCCGAGCGCGCCCAGCTGCTGGGCTTCGAGCACCATGCCGCCTACACGGTCGCCGATGAGACGGCGGGCTCGGCGCAGGCCGTGGCCGACATGCTCGCGCGCCTGGCACCGGCAGCGGCCGCCAACGCCCGCCGCGAGCAGGACCGCCTGCAGGTCGAGCTGGAGCGCGACCACCCCGGGGCCGAGCTCGCGGCCTGGGACTGGGCGTACTACGCCGAACGGGTGCGCCGCGCCGAGCGCTCGCTCGACGACGCCGTGCTGCGGCCCTACCTGGAGCTCGAGCGGGTGCTCGTCGACGGGGTCTTCGCGGCTGCCCACCGGCTCTACGGGCTGCGCTTCGTCGAGCGCGCCGACCTCCCCGGCTACGCCCCCGGGGTGCGGGTGTTCGAGGTGCTCGACGCCGACGGCTCCGGTCTCGGGCTGTTCGTCGCGGACTACTTCACCCGGGACTCCAAACGCGGCGGAGCGTGGATGAACTCCTTCGTCGACCAGTCGGAGCTGGCCGGCACCCGGCCGGTCGTGATCAACAACGCGAACGTGCCGCGCCCGGCGCCCGGTGAGCCGGCCCTGCTGAGCTGGGACTTCGTCATCACGCTGTTCCACGAGTTCGGCCACGCGCTGCACGGGTTGCTCTCGGACGTGCGCTACCCGTCGCGCTCGGGCACGTCGGTCCCGCGCGACTTCGTCGAGTACCCGTCCCAGGTCAACGAGATGTGGGCCTGGGACCGGGAGGTGCTCGCCTCGTTCGCGCGCCACCACGAGACCGG
>JAHIJU010000458.1 GCA_018898235.1 Actinomycetota bacterium
CCAGTGCGTTGTTCGCCGGGGTGAACGTCCCCAGCCCCCACCCGACGAGGGCGAGCAGCACCACGACCGCGGCGGCCGACCGCGGCAGGACACCCAGCACCGCCAGCGCGCCGACCGCGGCGCCCGAACCGAGCAGCGCCCGCGCCCGGTCGGACCAGCGGCGCGGCAGCAGTCGTTCGCTGGTGCTCGCGCCGATCGCGAACCCGGCGGGCAGCGCCGTGAGCACGAGCCCGGCGGACAGCGCCGACCACCCCGCATCGACGAGCGCCGTGGGGATCACCACGAGCGGGCCGAACAGCACGAGGTAGCCGCTCAGCGCCCCGAGCAGCCCGGCCCGCACGGCCGGCGTGCCGAGCACGGTCAGGTCGAGCATCGGCGCGCCAGCCCTGCGCTCCCGCACGACGAAACCCGCACCGGCCGCCACCGCCGCCGCCAGCAGCGCGACGGCCCCCCAGGCCGGCAGACCGAGCCCGGAGACGGCGGAGACCCCGAGCAGGGCCGCCGTCACCGCCGTGCCGAGCAGCACGGGACCCGACCGGTCCCGGCCGGTGCGCGGGTGCAGGTCACGGGTGCGCGGCAGCAGAAACACGCCCGCGACCAGCGCCAGCACCCCGACGGGCACGTTGATGCCGAACACCCAGCGCCAGCCCAGCGTGTCGACCAGGATGCCGCCGACGGTCGGCCCGAGCGCCAGACCGAGGGCCTGGGCCGCCGCCTGGACGCCCAGCGCCGTCCGCATCGAGCCCCGTGGTGCGCTCGTGACGACCAGGGCGACGCTGTTGGCCTGGAGCATCGCGGCCCCGATGCCCTGGACCACGCGGAACGCGATGAGCGCCCCGAGCGAGGGGGCCAGGCCGCAGGCCGCCGACGCCGCCGTGAACACGATGAAGCCGTAGAGGTAGACCAGCTTGCGCCCGCGGGCGTCCGAGAGGCGGCCCATCGGCACGAGGAGCGCCGCGAGCACCAGGAGGTAGGACAACGAGACCCACTGGACGGCCGCCAGGGACGACCCGAACTCCGCGCCGAGCGGCCGGTAGGTGAGGGTGACGATGCTGGCGTCGAGCTGTCCCATGAACGCGCCGAGGCAGACCGTGGCGACCGCGAGCCACCACGACCCCGGCCAGTCGCGCACGCGCGCCGGACGCGCGCGTTCCCGCAGCAGCAGGGGAACCGTCCGGGCCGGTGGCACACCGCCGTCGGGCGCGGTCGGCTCGGTGGACTCGCTCATCGCACGGACCTCTCGGCAGGTGGTCCAATTACTTCGGTCTCCGATATGTTCGCACACCGAATCGCGGCGGGCTAGGCTCGCACCGTGCAGCCCGATCCGACGGCGGACACCGACCCGGGGGCGACGGCCCTCACCGAGGTCGTGACCCGGCTACGCCGAGCGCTGCGCACCTCCATCCGCTCGGACTACCCCTGGGAGTCGCTGCCGATGGCCCAGGTCGAGCTGCTGCTCGCGCTGCGCGATGACGAACCCGCGCGGGTCGGCGCCCTGGCCGCGCGCCAGCGCCTCGCCCCCAGCACGGTGAGCGGGCTGGTCCAGACCCTGGTCGAGGCTGGGCTCGTCGCCCGGGAGACCGGGGCGGACGACCGCCGGGTCGCGGTGGTACGGCTGACCGCCGCCGGACGCGCCCGGCTCGACGGATGGGAGCGGGCACATCTCGACCGGTTCACCGCGGCACTGGCGGGCCTGTCCGACGAGGAGCGGACCCGGCTCGGTGCCGCGATCCCCGCCCTGTCCCGGCTCGCGGACCAGCTCGGGGAGGCCGGGACGGTCTGAGGGGCGCCCAGGTGGACGCGGGGAGACGACGCACGACGGTCCCGGTCACCACGCGGTGACCGGGACCGTCGTCCTGAGGGCCTAGAAGCTCGGGTAGATGTCGATCGTCGAGCCTCCTGTGCCGACGTAGTTCGAGCCGGTCGACCACGTGGCGTCGTTGATCAGCGCCTTGAACTGGAACGTCTGACCCGACGGGATCCGCTCCAGCTCGAACTGCCAGGTGTTCGAGCCGACGTACCGGGCACCGCGCCCGGCCGTCCAGCTGAACGGGTAGGTGTCGCCGCGGATCGCGATGTTGTTGCCGTAGCCCACGTTGTAGTGCACCCGCACGACCGTGAGGTTGCGCGCCGGCGGGGTGTAGGTCGAGACCGGTGTCCCCGGCGCGTAGACCTTCGACTCGTGCTCACCGAGCGTCACGGTGATCTGCTTACCGGTCACCCCGCCGGACGCCACCGTCACGGTGTCCGAGGTGTTCATCAGGTTGGTGAGCACCGTGCCGACCGTGATCGAGGACTCCGACCGCAGCGGGATGGTCCGGGTCTGGGAGTCCCAGGAGTTGCTCGACACGGTGACGGCCTCGGCCCCGGTCGAGTCCACCCGGCGGGAGAAGCCGTAGACCTGGGTGTCCTTCCACATCTCACGCTGCGTCCCGACCTGCAGCGCCGGGTAGGCCGCCTTGAGGGTCGTCAGCCGCTTGATGTGGGTGTAGATCGACCCGGTCTGGCTGAACGAGGTCATGTCCTGACGGTTGTCCTTGTTGGCGATCGGCACCTCGCTCGCATTGCCGTTGCCGTCCATGGCCTGCTCGGTGCCGTAGTAGATCACCGGGACACCACGCGAGGTCAGCAGGAACGTCAACGCCGACCGCAGCCGCTGGTAGTCGTCGTTCGCCCAGGTGAGGAAGCGTGCCCGGTCGTGGTTGTCCAGGAACGTCTCCAGCCGGTTGGGGTGGGCGTACTTGTAGTCCTGCGCGAACAGGTCCCCAAGGGCGTTCATGTCGGTGTCCGCCGCGAAGGCGCTGCGAGCAGCGAAGAAGTACGGGAAGTCGAGGACACCCCACTCGTAGTTCTGGTAGGGCGCGACGTAGTTGACGTCACCGACGAAGATCTCGCCGAACGACGGGACCCCGAGCGAGGACTCGAGCGTGGCCAGCCAGGACTGCGGGATCGACCGTGCGGCGTCCACCCGGACCCCGTCGAAGCCCATGTTCACCCAGTCCTGGTAGGTGCTGATGAGGTAGTTCGACACCGTCGAGTTGGACTGGTCGAGGTCGTCGAGCCCACCCAGGTCGCAGTTCTCGATCTGGGTCTGCGTCTCGGTGCCGTTGAACAGGCAGTCGCCGTTGTGGTGGAAGTAGGAGGAGGTGTTGAGCGGGCTCGCCGGGGCGTAGGTGCTCGGCGAGTACGTGGTCGACGTCCCCGCCAGGTAGTCGGCCGTGTGGTTCGGGACGACGTCGAGGATCATCTTCAGGCCGAGCCCGTGCGCGGTGTCGATGAGCGTCTGCAGCTCGGCGGACGATCCGAAGTGCTCGTTGGGCGTCGCGAAGTCCCGCGTGAAGTAGCCGTGGTAGCTGGCCTCGTTGCCGTCCCGGGACAGCGGCTGCTGGGCGGAGACCGGTGAGATCCAGAGGGCGGTCACGCCCAGGTTGGCGATGTAGCTGAGCTTGTTCGTCAGCCCCTTCCAGTCACCGCCGTGGTAGAACCCCAGGTCACTGGGGTTGTACTCACCGTGCCCGCTGTTGTTGTTGGTGGCGTCGCCATCCGAGAACCGGTCGACGAGCACCTGGTAGATGACGTCGCCCTCGGCCAGCGGACCTGGCGAGACGACGGTTCCGGTGGCCGCCGCCGGAGCGGTCGGACCGGATGGAACCGCGACCGCGGCCCCGCCCAGGACCAGCGCGGCGATGGCCATGAGGGCCCCTCGCCGACGTGGCCCGACCAGTCGCCGACGTGCTCGGGCGCTGTGGTGTGTGAGCGTCATTGCGCACTCGCCTCCCTGAGGTGTCGAGATTAGTAACTCGATCAAACTGCGGAGGGAACAGCAAGCACAAGAGATTCCTGTCAATAAACTGTGCGTCCGCCGTACGGACGCGGTGCGCTCAGCGCGCGGGCGGCGGGGCCGTCGAGCCGCGGAGCAGCAGCACGGTGTGCAGCCGCATCTGGCGGGCCGCCGGAGTCTGCTGGTCGGCCGTGATGGCCTCCACCAGGTAGTCGGCCGCCAGCCTGCCCTTGGTCTCGATCGGCTGGCGCACGGTCGTCAGCCCGGGCCGGGTGTTCTCCGCCTCGGCCAGGTCGTCGAACCCGGTGACCGACAGGTCCTGCGGCACCTGGACCCCGGCCCGTTCGGCAGCGGCCAGCGCCCCCATCGCGATGATGTCGCTGAAGCAGACGATCGCCGTGGGCCGGTTGCCACCGTCGGCCCACAGCTGCTCGAAGCCCATCTCGCCGCCACCGCGCGTGCACGGGACCTGGCGCACCTGGACCTGCGGGTCGTCCAGGCTCAGACCGCGGGTGGCCAGCGCCGCCTCGACGCCCAGCAGCCGCCGCTTGACCGGCCCGTGCCACTGCCGCCACTCGACGTCGACGCCGGTGTCGATGGCCAGCACGCCGATCCGCCGGTGCCCCAGGTCCAGCAGGTGCTCGACGAGGGACTGCACCGCCTCGGCGTCGTCGATCTCGATCGAGGACACCCCCTCGACCGGTTCGCTGTCGACCAGCACGAACGGGATCTTGCGCTGGCGCAGCGCGCTCACCTCGCCGCGGTCGGTCTCCAACCCGCTCACGATGAACCCGTCGACCGCCGCGTACGGGATCGCCTTGAGCATCGACCCGCGCAGCGGCGGGGCCAGCAGCAGCGTGTAGCCCTCCTGGTGACAGGTCTGCCCGACGCCCTGCAGGAACTGCGTGTAGTAGGGGTTCGTGAGCACGAGGTCGAGCTGCTGGGGCAGCAGCAGGCCGAGGCTGCTCGTGCGCCGGGTGCGCAGCATCCGGGCAG
>JAHIJU010000459.1 GCA_018898235.1 Actinomycetota bacterium
CCGACCAGCGCCTGCGCCAGGAGCCCGAGCACCGCGACCCAGCCGACGACACCCGAGACCAGGGCGACCCGCCGCCGGTCGTACCGGTCGACGACGGCACCGCCGTACAGCCCGAAGACGATGAGCGGGACGAGGGCGGCCAGGCCCAGCAGCCCGACCGCGGGCGTGGACCCGGTGAGCGCGTAGACCTGCAGCCCGACGGCGACCACGGTGAGCTGGGCGCCGAGGTTCGACACCGAGAGCCCGAACCACAGGTCCCGGAAATCCCGGGAGACCCGCAACGGGCGGGTGTCCAGGACTATCGAGCGCACCGGTGAAGCCTAGGCGGCGACGCCCGAGGCGCTATCCCAGCCCGACGAGGCGGTGGGCTTCTCGACCACGAGGTCGACCTCGTCGTTGTCGTGGGTGCGCCAGTGACCGGTGACGGCGACGTCGTCGATCCACGACGCCTGCTTGAGGAGCTCGCCGACGACGAAGGTCTCGAGCAGGTGCCCGAACTCCGTGAGTGCTGATGGCGTTCGCTCGGACAGCTTGGCGGGTGTGAGCCGCAGCAGCCGGGCGGCGACGCCCAAGTCGACCAGATGGATCTTGGGTGAGGCGCTGGAGCGTGCCGTCAGCGTGGTGCCCCATACAGGCAGTCGATGGATCAGGAAGACCGCTTCGAGCAGGCGGACGTACGAGTCGGCGGTGGCGCGGTCGAGTCCGACGCCCGCGGCGGCGGCGGTGATGTTCAGCACCTGGGCGGTCTGTCCGGCGAGCTTGTTCGTCAGTGCCGGCAGCACCGCGCCCTGACGCAGGCGGCTCAGGTCCCGCACGTCGCGTTCAAGGGTCAGTCGCGTGTAGTCGTCGAACCACCGGTTGCGGGCGGCCGGTCCGCGCTGGAGGGCCAGGGGGAAGCCACCGGCTACGACTCGGTTGATGTAGTCGTCACGGGAGGTGGTCGACCGGTCCCGCGTGAGGCCCGAGTCGCCGCTGAGAAGGTCAGCCAGGAATCGTTCGAGCACACCGGCAATCTCTCCCTGCGAGAGCGGGAGCACGGGGATGCGATGCAGCCGTCCGGTCAGAGCCTGGGCAACCGTCGGCAGTGCGGTGTGGCGGGTGGAGCCGGTCAGCAGGAATCGTCCGGGCCGCCCATCGCGGTTCAGCTCCGCATTGAGGGCGTCCAGCACGGCCGGGACGTGCTGGTACTCGTCGACACAGACCGGCGATGGGCCGGCGACGAAGAGCGCTGGGTCCGCGGCGGCGGCGTCACGGGTGGCGAGATCGTCCAGGTCGAGTACGTCGACGCGGTGGGCGGCGGCAGCCGCTCGCAGCAGCGTGGACTTACCCACCGACCGCGGCCCCTCGAGCAGGATCACCTGCTCTTCGGGAAGACGGAAGGCGACCAGCGCCTCGACCCGGCGAGCAACCATGCCTGTGAGCTGTTGCGACACCCGGTCGCCGTAGCAGGAGTCATCTTTTTCGAGGGACTCCTATGAACGAATCCGAGCGGTTCGAACCAGCGATCTCGAGGGCCGTGGGCGACCGATGGGCCGGGCCCGTCAGCCCCAGACCAGTGCCCGCGCCGGGTCGCCCAGCACGGCCGCGACATCCGCGAGCAGCCGGGACCCCAGCGCACCGTCGACCAGCCGGTGGTCGAAGCTCAGCGCGAGCTGGGTGACCTGACGCACCTTGACCTTGCCCTTGTGCACCCAGGGCTGCTCGCGGATCGCGCCGAAGGCCAGGATGGCGGCCTCGCCGGGGTTGAGGATCGGGGTGCCGGTGTCGATGCCGAACACCCCGACGTTGGTCACGGTGATCGTCCCGTCGAACAGGTCAGCGGGGCTGGTCTTCCCGCTGCGGGCGGTGGCGGTGAGCTCGGCGATGGCCTGGGCCAGCTCGTGCAGGCCGAGGCGGTGGGCGTCCTTGATGTTCGGGACGAGCAGGCCGCGCGGGGTGGCCGCGGCGATGCCGAGGTTCACGTAGTGCTTGTAGACGATCTCCTGGGCCGTGTCGTCCCAGCTCGCGTTGATCTCCGGGTGCCGGTTGACCGCGATGAGCAACGCCTTGGCGGCGATGAGCAGCGGTGTGACGCGCACATCGGCGAACTCGCGGTCCTCGCGCAGCTGGGCGACCAGACGCATGGTGCGGGTGACGTCGACGGTGTGGAACACCGTGACGTGCGGGGCGGTGAACGCGCTGGTCACCATCGCCTCGGCGGTCCGCTTGCGGACGGACTTCACCGGGACGCGGGTCTGGCGCCCGTCGGTCGACACCACGCCCGAGGCGAGCCACGGCTGGTCGTCGCCGACGTAGGTGGCCAGTGTCTGCGGCTGGGCCTTGGTCCCGTGGGCGTCCAGGTCCTCCCGGGTGACGATCCCGCCGGGGCCGGTACCTGCGATGGCGTCCAGGTCGATGCCCAGGTCGCGGGCCAGCTTGCGCACGGGCGGCTTGGCCAGGGCGTGCGGGGGCCGGCGCGCGGGGACGGTCGCCGGCACGGGGGCCGGGGCGGGAGTGGCAGCCGGGGCGGCGGCCGGAGCCGGGACGACGACGGCCGGGCTCGATGCGGCGCCCGGCGCACGACGCGGACGACGTCCGGAGCCCTGCTCGCCCACGCCGTACCCGACCAGCACGGCCGTGCGCGGTTCGGGTCCGGCCGCGGCGAGCTCATCGGCCCCACCTGGCTCGACCGAGGAGCGGTCCGCGCCGGACACCAGGTGCCCGGCGGCGGGCGCCGGGGCGGGCGCACCACCCGGGTCG
>JAHIJU010000460.1 GCA_018898235.1 Actinomycetota bacterium
AGGACGTCGCGGCCTTCGGGGAAGCCCTCGCGGGGGTCCGGGCGTTCTTCGGTGCGGAGGTGCGTTGACCATGGACGCGATGGAACAGCTGTACCAGCAGGTCATCCTCGACCACGCGAAGTCCCCGCACGGCCGTGGTCTGCCGGCCGACGCCGCCGGGAGCACGGCGGTCGCCACGGCCGAGCACGACTGGTGCTCGGGCCAGTCGCACCAAGTGAACACCACGTGCGGCGACGAGGTGACGCTGCGGGTGGACGTCGACCTGACCGGGGCGCGGCCGGTGGTGCGCGACGTGCGCTGGGAGGGCTCGGGCTGCTCGATCTCCCAGGCCTCGATCTCGGTGCTGCACGATCTGGTGACCGGGGTCGACCTGGACACCGTCACGAAGGTCTCGACCACGTTCCGTGCGTTGCTCGGCACCCGTGGGGTGGGACTGGACGACGAGAGCGCCGAGGACCTGCTCGGCGATGCGAACGCCTTCACGGGGGTGGGGAAGTTCCCGGCCCGTATCAAGTGCGCCCTGCTCGGCTGGGCGGCCCTCACCGATGCCCTCATCCTTGCCGGTGTCCCCGGCAGCCCCGCGGAGGCGACCCGATGACGCAGACCAACATGACGACCGCCGCCGATGTCGAGGAGGCGATGCGTGACGTCATCGACCCCGAGCTCGGTATCAACGTCGTCGACCTCGGCCTGGTCTACGGCGTGGCGATCGACCAGACGAACACCGCGGTGATCGACATGACGCTCACGTCGGCGGCCTGCCCGCTCACCGACATGATCGAGGACCAGACCGGGATGGCGCTGGAGGGTCTGGTCGAGGCGTTCCGCATCAACTGGGTCTGGATGCCGCCGTGGACCCAGGAGCGGATCACGTCCGACGGCCGCGAGCAGATGCGGGCACTCGGCTTCAACATCTGAGCCGGGTCCCGGGCCGTTGTCCGGGTGGCGGCATCCGGGCACTACCGTGGCCGGATGTCATGGCTTGAGGTGGTCGGCTGGGCCGGCTCGTTGCTCGTCGTCGTCTCCCTGACCCAGGCGCGGGTGCTGCGCTTCCGGGTGCTCAACCTGGTCGGGGCGCTGCTGGCGACCTTCTACAACGCCTGGGTCGGGATCTGGGCGTTCGCGTTCATGAACGCCGCGATCACCGTGATCGACGCGTACTGGCTGGTGCGGCTGCTGCGTGAACGGCACGACGAGCGCGCCTACGAGGTGGTCGAGGTGGGCCCGCAGGACGCCTACCTGCGCCACCTGCTGGCGGTGCACGCGGCCGACATCGTCCGGTTCGCCCCGGGGCTGGACCTGGCGGACCCGGTGGGTCCGGACGGCGGGACGGTGCTGCTCGTGGTCCGCGGCGACGAGACGGTCGGGGTGGTCGCGGTGGCCGGTACCGGCGACGGCGACGGACGGGTGCGGCTGGACTGGGTGACGCCCCGGTTCCGCGACTTCACGCCGGGGGAGTTCGTCTACCGCGACTCGGGGGTGTTCGCCGCCCACGGCTACCGCCGGCTGGTGTTCCCCGGGCCGGCCGCGGAGCAGCACGCGTACCTGGAGCGGGTCGGCTTCCAGCAGCAGGGCACGGACTGGGTGCGATCCGTCGACCGGGTGTGAGAGCGCTCCCGCTATCCTGGTGGCACGTCGCCCGGCCACGATGATCGTGCGGGCGACGCGTCGTGCCCCCCGCACGGCCAGTCCCATGCCGACCACCCGGCGCGTCGTCGCGCGCGGGTGCCGATCTCGCCCCGCGCACCGGCGGCGGCGCAGCAGAGAGGGTGCCCCATGACCGCCTTGCTCCCCGATGGGCACACGTTCCCGGCCGACTTCCTGTGGGGTGCCGCGACCGCCGCGTACCAGATCGAGGGTGCGGTGGCCGCCGACGGGCGCACCCCCTCGATCTGGGACACCTTCGCCGCGACGCCCGGTGCGACCCTCGGCGGTGACACCGGCGAGGTCGCCGCCGACCACTACCACCGCACGCAGGCCGATGTGGCCCTCATGCGCCGGCTCGGCCTGCAGGCGTACCGGATGTCGGTCGCCTGGTCCCGTGTGCAGCCGACCGCCTCGGGCGAGGTCAACCCCGCCGGGCTCGCCTTCTACGACCGGCTCGTCGACGAGCTGCTGGCCGCCGGCATCAAACCCGCCGTCACGCTCTACCACTGGGACCTGCCGCAGTGGGCGCAGGACCTCGGCGGCTGGCCGGCGCGGGACACCGCATCCCGGTTCGCCGACTACACCGAGCACGTCGTACGCGCCCTCGGCGACCGGGTGCACCTGTGGACCACGCTCAACGAGCCGTGGTGCGCGGCCTACCTGGGCTACGGCTCCGGCGTGCACGCCCCCGGGATCGCCGACGGGGGCGCGGCGCTGGCCGCCGCGCACCACCTCAACCTGGCGCACGGCCTGGCCGGGCGCGTCGTGCGCGACGTGCTCGGCCCCGACACGCCGCTGTCCGTGACGCTCAACCTGCACGTCGTGCGCGCCGCCTCGCAGCAGGCCGCCGACCTGGAGGCCAAGGCCCGGATCGACGCCATCGGCAACGAGGTGTTCCTCGGCCCCATGCTCGAGGGCCGCTACCCCGAGCGGGTCTTCGCGGACACGGCCGCCGTGAGCGACTGGTCGTTCGTGCGCGACGGCGACCTGGAGACCATCGCCGTGCCGCTCACGGTGCTCGGCGTCAACTACTACTCGACCAACCTGGTGCAGGCCGGCACCCCGGCGGTCGGCGACGGCACCCCCGGGCCGGACGGCCACCGGTCCTCCGAGCACACCCCGTGGGTCGGGGCCGACCACGTCGAGTTCCTCGCCCAGCCCGGCCCGACCACGGCCATGGGCTGGAACATCGAACCGCAGGGGCTGGTCGACCTGCTCACCGAGCTCAGCCGGCGCTACCCCGAGCTGCCGCTCATGGTCACCGAGAACGGGGCCGCGTTCGTCGATGAGGTCGCCCCCGACGGCGCCGTGCACGACGAGCGCCGGATCGCCTACCTGCGTGACCACATCGACGCCGTCTGGCAGGCGCGCGCAGCCGGTGCCGATGTGCGCGGCTACTTCCTGTGGTCGCTCATGGACAACTTCGAGTGGGCCTACGGGTACGACCGTCGGTTCGGGATGGTCCACATCGACTACGACACCCTCGTCCGGACGGTGAAGGACTCGGGGCACTGGTACGCCGCGCTCATCGCCGACCAGACCGGCACCGCGCGCTGAGCGTCGCGCACCTCGCGGGTCGGTTCATCCGGTCCGCGGGGTGCGCGGCAGACTGTCCCCGTGAGTACCGACGGGGTCCGGACCAGGCTGTGGCGTTCGGGGACGCTGGTGCAGGAGGGCTTCGACCTGGCGGACGTGTCGGAGCTGCTCGCAGAGTCCGACGCCCTGGTCTGGGTCGACCTGTGCCGACCGGACCATGCACTGCTCACCGCCCTGGCCGCCGAGCTGAGCTTCACGCCGCAGGCGGTCGAGGACGCGATCGCCGCCGCCGAACGCCCCAAGGCCACCCGCAGCCCCGGGCACTCGTTGTACATCAGCTACGCCACCCGGCTGGAGGACCGACCGGGTGCCGCGCCGAACGCGTCCCGGTTGGCGACCACCAAGGTGTCCGCGTTCATGATGCACCGCGGTCTGGTCACGGTCCGCTCCGACGACGCCTTCGACATGGACGAGGTGGTGGCCCGCTGGGACGAGGCCGCCGAGCTGCTCACGCACGGACCGGCGGCCCTGCTGTACGGGTTGCTCGACACCGTCGTCGACGGTCACTTCGCCACGGTGCAGCAGCTCGACGAGGCGATCGAGGCCCTCGAGGACGGTCTGTTCGACGGTGACGCCTCGTCCCAGGCCACGCAGCG
>JAHIJU010000461.1 GCA_018898235.1 Actinomycetota bacterium
CGCCCGTGACCGTGGTCCGTGCCGAACGCTGGAAGCTGGGGCAGCTCGCCGCCGGCGACACCGTGCGGTTCGTGCGCCGGAACCCGGCGGTACCGGACGCCGCCGGCGCGCCGCTCGGCGTGCTCGTCGACGGCGACGGCCTCGCCGTGCGCCGCCAGGGCGACGACGCCCTGCTCGTGGAGTTCGGCCGCCAGGAGCTCGATCTCGTGCTGCGCGCCCGGGTGCACGCGCTGCAGCAGCTCGTGCACGGCGAGGGACTGCCCGGCGTGCGCGACGTCACACCGGGCGTCCGCTCGCTCCAGGTCGCGTTCGACGACCCCGCGCTCGTCACGGCAGAGCTCGTCGCGCGCATCGCGGCCCTCGCCGGCCGCGTGGTCGAGACCCAGGACCTCGTGGTCCCGAGCCGGCGGGTGCGGCTGCCGCTGAGCTGGGACGACCCCGCGACCCGCGAGGCGATCGAGCGGTACATGGCCGGGGTGCGGGACGACGCCCCGTGGTGCCCGTGGAACATCGAGTTCATCCGACGCATCAACGGCCTCGGCTCGGTCGACGAGGTGTACGACGCGGTCTTCGCGGCCGAGTACCTCGTGCTGGGGCTGGGCGACGTGTACCTCGGGGCGCCCGTCGCCACACCGCTCGACCCACGGCACCGGCTCGTCACGACCAAGTACAACCCGGCGCGCACGTGGACGGCGGAGAACTCCGTCGGCATCGGCGGCGCGTACCTGTGCATCTACGGCATGGAGGGGCCGGGCGGCTACCAGTTCGTCGGCCGCACCACCCAGGTGTGGGACCGCTGGTCGTCGTTCGCCGGCGCGGACCGCGCGCCGGACGGCTCACGACCCTGGCTGCTGGACTGGTTCGACCGGATCACCTGGTACCCGGTCGACGCCGACGAGCTGCTCCGGCTGCGCGCGAGCTTCGCCGCGGGGCTCTGGCGTCCGCAGATCGAACCCGGCGAGCTCTCGCTGGCCGAGCACCTGGGTTTCCTCGACGCCAACGCCGCATCGATCACGGACTTCCGGACGGGTCAGCGCGCCGCGTTCGGTGCCGAGCGCGACCGCTGGGAGGCGAGCGGTGAGCTGCGCCGCGAGGTCGAGCCGGCGGCGGCGGCGACCGCGCAGGTGGCCGTCGTCCCCGAGGGGTGCGCGGCGACCGTCGCCCCGTTCGCCGCGAGCGTGTGGAAGGTGACGGTCGAGGTCGGCGACCTGGTCACCGAGGGCGACGTCGTCGCCGTCGTCGAGGCCATGAAGATGGAGACGCGGCTCGTCGCCCCCGCATCCGGCCGGGTGGAGGCGATCTGGCGGGACGCCGGGGACCTCGTCCAGCCCGGGGACCCGGTCCTGTCTGTGAGGATCGAGGCGTGAGCACCCTCGCGAACCTCACCGAGCCGCTGCCGCTGACGGGTCCACCGCTGGCCCTGCACGCCTTCGTCGTCGGGTACGAACCGATCCGAGAGGTCGTCTCGCTGCGCGGCGGCGACCCGATGCGCTTCCTGCTCGAACCCGTCACGGCAGCCGCCGTCGAGTACGCCGACGGGTGGGTGCTGCTCGACAGCGGGTTCAACCTCGAGGCGGTGCGATCGCCGCAGCGACGCGCGGACGAGCTCACCCACGAGAGCTACACGCCCGTCGTCGCACCGGGTGACGCCCTGCGCACGGGTGTCGAACGCGCCGGGCTCGACTGGGCCGACCTCGCAGCCTGTGCGATCAGCCATGCGCACTTCGACCACACGGGCGCCGTGCCGACGCTGCCGGGCGGAGCCGTGGTCGTCGTGCAGCGCCGGGAGTGGCAGTGGGTGGCCGACGGTGCGGGCTACCGCGAGTTCGTGCTGCCGGGCGACCTGCTGGGGGCGGCCGGGCGGGTGCGCCTCGTCGACGGCGACGCCGTCCTCGCCCCGGGACTGACCGCGCTCGCGACCCACGGCCACACGCCGGGCCACCAGTCGTTCCGCGTCGACCTGCCCGGGCGCCCGATCGTGCTCGCCTGCGACGCCGCCGACCTGGACGCCAACATCGCGACGCGGACGCCGTGCGGCTGGACACCCACGCCCGAGGGCGCCACGCAGGCTCAGGCCTCGATCGACCGGCTGGCCGACCTGCGCGCCGCGGGCGTCGACGTCTGGCCGGGCCACGACCCGCACTGGGCGCCGTGGACGGCTGCGATGCGCGGCGAGGCGGTCGTGGTCCGCGCCCTCTGACCGGTGCGGTCAGGCGGCGCGACGAGCCCCGAGGACGCGGGCCGCAGCCCGTTCGACGTCGTCCGCCGCGACCTCGGGGTCGAGGCCGGGCTCGTCGCCGCGGCGCAGGATGATGGCCTCGACGAGGGAGAACAGCAGTGCCGCGGTGCGCCTGCCTGCGACCGCGTCCGCATCGCCGTCGGCGATCGCCTGGCAGGTCAGCGCCTCGTAGATGCTCGCCAGCTCGGCGCGCATCTCACGGAACGGCGCGCACTGCGGCGAGGCGGTCTCGGGCAGCAGGTACAGCGAGCCGATGTTCCACGGCCCGGAGGCGAGCAGCTGCACGTCGAGCCGCACGAGCTCGAGCAGGCGGTCGACCGCGGGCCGGTCGGTCGCGGCGAGCAACCCCCGCGCGGCCACCAGCGACGGCTCGGCCGTGGCGACGAGCAGCTCGACGAGCATCGCCTCCTTGTTGGGGAAGTGGTAGTAGAGCGACGGCTGCTTGATCTTCACGGCCGTGGAGATGCTGCGCGTCGTCGTCGCGGCGTACCCGTGCTCGACGAACAGCCGGGCCGCGGCGTCGAGGATCCGCTCACGTCCGACGGGCTCCTTGCCCTGCGGCCGTGAGCGGCGAACCGGCCGGTCGTCCCCCGTGCCCACTCGCCCCACCCCCGTCGCTGTCGTCGTCACGTGGCCTCACCGTAGTGCCGTCCGCGCGCCTGCCAACCCGCGACGTGAGGTGGTCCGGCGCGGAAACCGAGCCGTAACACCAGCCACCTACACTCGCCATCACCTATCGTCCGAAAGGTAGTCACGTGGCTTCAGAGAACACCGGCATCGGCCGCCAGGCAGGCACGCGCACGCTCGCCCAGGCGAGGGACGACGCCCGCGCACGCGGCGGCTCACCCGCCGACGCGATGCCGTACCTGCCCCCCTCGACCACGCCGCACCTGCCGGCCGGCGTCGATCGCGACGCGCTCGTCTGGGCCGAGACGGTGGCCGGGCCGGGCTACACGCACGCGACGGTCGCACGCGGCACACGCATCCGGCTCACCGACCCCGACGGGCACGCCTGCGCGCAGGTGCTCCTCTACGACGCGCTCGCCCCGCACTCGCGGCTGAACGTCGCCGACACCCAGAAGATCCCCTGGCAGGCGTACCTCGGCGCGGGCCACCCGCTGCTGTCCGGCGACGGCCGGGTGCTGGCGACCGTCGTCGCCGACTCCTCCGGTCGGCACGACGCGTTCTGCCCCGTCACCGCACGCGCCACCAACGAGCGGCGCTACGGCGCCGGCGACGCAGCCTCGGCCACCCCCGCGAGCCGCGAGCTGCTGCTGCTCGCAGCGGCCAAGGAGGGCCTTGACGCCCGCGACCTGCCGCCCGCCGTCTCGTTCTTCGCCGGCGTGCGCGTCGCACCGGACGGTTCGTTCAGCTGGCTCGGCAGCGCCGGGCCCGGCACGGCCGTCGACCTGGTCGCCGAGGTGCCGCTGACGATCCTGCTCGCCAACGCGCCGCACGCGCTCGACCCCGCACCCGTCTACACCGTGACACCGCTGCGCGTGCATGCGTGGCGGTCGACGCCATCCGGACCTGACGACCCGTGGTGGTCGGCGACGCCCGAGCGCACCCGCGCCTACCTGAACACCGAGCAGTACCTGGCCGCGAGGGGGATCGCATGAACGTCGTCTGGGCCACCGAGCAGGCCGACTACTTCGACTACGCCGGGCCGTGCGTGCCGGGCGACATGGTGCTCGACGAGGTCGTGCCCCCGCGTCGCGGCTGGTCGGCCGTCGTGCACGCCGGCGACGTGCTCACCATCGTCGACGTGGGCGGCAACCAGTCCGGCGACTTCCTGGTGTACGACGCCGCAGACACGGCCGAGCGGTACTCGGCGCCCGACACGCTCGCCGCCCAGGGCAACGCCTACCTGTCCACCGGCTCGGTGCTC
>JAHIJU010000462.1 GCA_018898235.1 Actinomycetota bacterium
CCGGAGCTCGTCCCGGGGTCGACGAACGCGAGCAGCTTGAACAGCGCCAAAGGCGCGAAGCTGCCGACGAAGATCAGCACCACACCCGGCACGGCGGTGCCGATCGCGGTCTGCAGCGAGTCGGTCATCGACAGGGCCACGCCGCTGGTCGCCTTCACGCCCAGCCCGAGCATCAGGACCATCAGGACCGGCGTGAACGCGGCGGCCAGGAACCAGCGGAACGCCTTCCAGAACCACGACCGGCCACCGTCCCAAACGAGCCCGGCCGCAGAGACCGGATTGGTGGCGGCCAGCACCATGAGCGCGGCCGCTCGGGCGAGCATGACCAACAAGTGCGCCACGGCCGCGAACACCACGAAGATGCCCAGGACGCCCAGGACCGTTGCGACGGTGCCGTCGGTGAGATCCGCGGTCGAGAAACCCGTCCACGGCTGCCAAGCGGAAAGAGAGTCGACTCCGAGCAGTGACCGCGTCAGCGCGCGGGTCAGCCCTCCCGCGGCGGCGAGGATCGCGACGGCGAAAACGATCCACATCACCCACACCGCTCCGAACTGGCCCACGCCGAGCAGCACCCGGCCCACGCTCTGCCCGTCGCGGCGCACCCCGGCGATGCCGAGCTGCACCAGGAACAGCAGCAACACCATCGCGCCGGCGATCCAGAACGTCGCGCCGTAGAGGTCCCGCATCGGACCGCTGGCACTCAGGTCCGGGACCAGGAAGGCGTCCTCGATGGTGAGGGCAAGCTTGAGCAGCCACAGCCCGGCGTTCCAGATCCCCAGCATCGCTGCGGTCCACCCGTCGACGACAACGCTCGCGGCGGCGTTACCCAGCGCCGTGAACGGGTTGAGGTAGTCCGACCAGTCCATGCGCGCCTCACCCCTTGCTCGTCCAGGTGCGCCACCCGGCGGCTGTCGCCAGGTCGGTGCCGGGCCAGGTCGACGGCGCGGGTTCCGGGGGCTCGCCGGGCGCGACAACCCAGCGGTCGTCGACCCACTGGAGGCGTTCGCAGTGCCCGTAGGCGGCGCGCGCCTCGGTCACGACGGTCACGGTGACGTCCAGCAGGACACAGGCGACCACCCAGTCGTCGCCGTCGCTGCCCTTGACCTGCGCGGCCACAGGAACGGTGACCACCGAGGTTCCCGGCTCGTCCACGTGCCGGCCGGCGTCGCTGGCCAGGAACGCCTGGACCGCTTTCATCAGCGCCCACTCGTCCACACCCGGTGCGCCTGGCGCGGACCACTGCTCGTGCACGACACGGGTGCGCTCGATCGACATGCTCTGCAGGACCGTGGTGGCGATGGCGGCGAGCTGGCCGACCGCGCCCTCAGGGGTGCGGTCGAACCCCGTCGGGACCTCCGCGGGGCCAAGGCTCGTCGCGGTGGGAACAGCGATGGTCGGCGCAGGGCTGGCTGCCGGGGAGCCGCGACGGGAGTCCGGCGGGGACACCCGCAGCATCGGCTCAGCGGCGATGGCATCCCGGCGGGCCTGCCCGCTCGGCAGCGCGTCGGCAGCCACCGCGGCGCGGTCGCCGGAGGTGACGCTGGACGCGACGGCGCCGTGCACGGCGTAGACCAACCCCATCACGCCGCTCACGACGACGAGAACCATCGCGACGACGATGCCCAGGAGCCTTCGCCTGCCCCAGCCCGGGGTCTCGTGGGCCAGCGCCGACATCACACGCAGCCCGAGCCGGTGATGCCCGCGACCATCGGCGGAACCACCATGTACGCGATGCCGGCGATGAACATCATGACCAGCGAGACGATGCCAGCCTTGCTGGCATGCGGCAGCGAGAACACCCGGCCGCCGACGATCGCGCCGAGCCCAACGATCACGCCGATGCCCAGCAGGATGAGCACCCCCCACATGACGTAGCCGGTCATCTGGTCGGCGTAGGCCTGGGCGCCGGGTGGCGCCACCGGGCAGACGGCCTGTAGGACGGTGCCGACGTGGTTCGCGACGACGTGCCTCATGAGGTTCCCTTCGGTGGATGACCAGCCGCGCTCACGTGGCGCAAGACGTCGCCCGCGGCCGCCACGAGCGCGGACGGGAGCGGGTTGGAGTCGATGCCGCGCAGGGCAAACCGCCTGTCGTGCGGGATTCCGACCCACCGCCCGGTGCGGTGCTGGTCCCGCGTCGCGGGCCCCATCGCGGTTGCCAGCTCGCGGGGCCACCGACGCGGGTCCGGGCCACCGCGCATGGCGACGACCGTGCGCGCGGGGTCGAGCAGAGTCAGGGCGCTCTCCAGCCGACGGAGCCCCGGCACGGTCGCCGTGCCGGCGACGACGACCTGCGGCGCGGCGTCCACGGCTGCGCTCAACCACCCGTCAGACGCCAGCAGCTGCCCCAGGTTCCAGCCGATGTCCAGCACGCTCAGGACCGTGCCGGTGGCCGCGTCGTCGGGCAACGGCAGCTCGCGAGCGCTGCGGTGCAGGACGCTAGGTCGGGCGAGGTGAACCTGGTCGCGGCGTCCGACGGTCCATCCCGACGACGTGGCCCCCAGCTCGGCGGTGGCCGCTCCCACCAAGCCCGACGCGATGGGCAGGCTGCACTCGATGACGCGGGCCGGCG